>CACZOG010000173.1 GCA_902782715.1 uncultured Lachnospiraceae bacterium
CGGCGGCGGGACTTGAACCCGCACGTTGTTGCCAACAACAGATTTTGAGTCTGCCTCGTCTGCCATTCCGACACGCCGGCGAACAAATAGTATATTATCATAAAAAGACGATATATTCAAGGATTATTTCTTCTCATTATTGTGGATAAAAACTCAAAATTAGTGTAAAATTATAGGGTATGGTTTAAGGAGCAAATATGGAATGTTATGAGTGCAAAAAAAGAATAAAGGAATTCCTTAACGATTCCATGAAATCCAAGACTTGCGTCGAATTTATCGATCATGTTCGTTCTTGTGATGAGTGTTATGAAGAACTTTCCATTGAGTTTTTGGTAAACGAAGGTTTGAAGAGACTCGATAATGCGACTTCTTTCGATCTTGAGAGCGAACTGAAGAACAAGATCAACAAGTCTTATTCGAAAGCCAGGTTTTATAAAACTTTTATTGTGATCTGCTCAATTACCATTGCAATCGTTGCTTTTCTTTTAGGATTGTTCCTTTCTACATTATTCGGATATTGATTGGATTTACATAGATGGAAAAAATACTTCTTGTCGACGGAAACAGTATAATGAACAGGGCATTTTACGGAGTGCCTGAACTGACGAACGTAAACGGTCTTCATACGAATGCAGTTTACGGTTTTTTAAATATTCTTTTTAAATTCCTTGATGAGGAAAAGCCTGACTATCTGGCGATAGCATTCGATCTTCATGCTCCCACATTCAGACATAAACTTTACAGTGAATATAAAGGTACCAGAAAAGGTATGCCTGACGAACTTCGCGAGCAGGTTCCTTATATCAAGAATCTTGTAAAAGAGATGAATATCCGTACTCTTGAGCTGGAAGGATATGAGGCGGACGATCTGCTTGGTACGATTGCAAAAAGAGCTCAGTCAAACGGCATTGAAGTAACCTTGCTTTCCGGAGACAGAGACCTTCTTCAGATCGCAGATGAACATATTAAGATCAGAATTCCCAAAACCGTCAGAGGAGTTACGACCGTAGAAGATTATTATCCTGCTGATGTTTTAGAGAAATATAAGGTTACTCCTTTGGAATTCATACAGTTAAAAGCTCTTATGGGTGATTCTTCGGATAATATTCCCGGTGTTCCCAAGGTAGGAGCAAAGACGGCGGAAGAACTTATTGTTAAATACCATGATCTTGATACTGTATATGAATCTCTTGAAGAGATAACCAAAGCTTCCATTAAGCAGTCTTTGGCCGATAATAAGGATCTGGCTTACCTTTGCCTTAAACTTGCCACTATCGAAACAAATGCTCCGATAGAGGTTACTTTTGATGAACTTAAGAATCAGATAAGATATACAAATGCAGGACTTGATATCATTAAAGAACTTTCTTTAAGAACATACATAAAGAAATTCGAAGAGAATCTTGACAGCGAAAGCGTAAAGGCTGATGAATTTGTAATGCCTGATGTTACTTACATCAATGATCTTTCTGCATATGAAATATTCTTAAAAGATTTTGATGCTTCATCCGAAAGCGTTAAAACATGCGTTTATTATCCTTCGATTCACGGTAATATCATCATTTTTGATGATAAATATTTTATTTTAAATATGACCGCTGATGTTTCAGTACTTTTAAGGAAGGTTATTTTTGATTCGAATACGAAACTTGTTGTATATAAAAGCAGTGAGATTTTTGAAGCATTATCTGAAGGAGATCTTAATAAAACTTCAGATTTTATCTGCAAAAATATTTTTGCGATCGATATTGCAGCATACCTTTGCAATCCTTTGAACAATAATTATTCCATTGAAGAACTTTCAAACGATTATCTCGGATTAAGCGTTTCTTCAAACTCCATAATCACGGATGACAGTATTAAAGCCGCTTATGCTTTAAAGCGTTTATTTGAAGAACTTAATAAGCGACTTGAAGAGACACAACAGATCTCATTATTTAACGATATTGAGATACCTCTTTCTCTAGTTCTTTACGAAATGGAAAAGAAGGGTATTAAAGTTGACCGCAGATCGTTAAAAGTTTACGAAGAAGATCTTAATAAATCTATTATCGAACTTGAAAAGAAGATTTACGAAGAGGCAGGAGAGGAATTTAATATACTTTCTCCCAAACAGCTCGGAGTTATTCTTTTTGAAAAGATGAATATGCCTTATTCGAAGAAAACGAAAACGGGTTATTCCACATCTGCTGATGTTTTGGAAAAACTTGCCGCAGAATATCCTTTTGTTTCTCATATTCTCGAATACAGAGGCCTTACAAAACTTCGTTCCACTTATGCACAGGGACTTGCAGCCGCAATAGGAGAAGACGGAAGAATACATTCACATTTTCTTCAGACTGTTACGGCTACCGGAAGAATTTCATCTGCCGAGCCCAATCTTCAGAACATACCCATCAGAACCCAGCTTGGAAGAGAACTTCGTAAGGTATTCATTCCCGATGATGACAGTATCTTTGCGGATGCGGATTATTCACAGATCGAATTAAGAATACTTGCGCATCTTTCAAATGATGATGTTTTGATCGATGCTTTTAATTCCGGCAAAGACATTCATTCACTGACTGCCTCAAAAGTTTTTAATTTGCCCATAGATGAAGTTACCTCTTCTCAGAGAAGAGCCGCAAAGGTTGTTAATTTCGGTATTATTTACGGAATGTCTTCATTTTCATTGGGACAGGATCTTGAAATTACCAGAAAAGAAGCTGAGAAATATATCAAAGAGTATTTTGAAGGATATCCCAAGATCAAGGAATACCTTGACAGCTGCGTGGATAGTGCTTCAAAGAACGGTTACTCTTTAACGTCGTTTTTAAGAAGAAGACCGATTCCCGAACTTAAGGCATCACAGTTTATGCAAAGAGAATTCGGCAAGAGAGTTGCCATGAATGCTCCGATCCAGGGAACGGCAGCTGATATCATGAAGATATCCATGATCAATGTCAGGGATTCGCTAATTAAGAATAATCTTTCTTCGAGAATTCTCATACAGGTTCACGATGAGCTTCTTTTGGAAGTTAAGAAAGATGAGAAAGATAAAGCATGCGAGATCCTTAAAGAAGAGATGGAAAAAGCATGTAAACTTTCAGTTCCGCTTACAGTTGAATTAAATGTCGGAGATAACTGGTATGAGACCAAATAATGTTTTTGTGATCGGCCTTACCGGCGGAATAGGTTCGGGCAAATCGCTTGTTATTGAATATCTTAAAGACAAATATAACTGCCTGGTCATCAAGGCGGATGATATAGGTAATGAAGTTAAGTTAAAAGGCAGAGAATGCTATGACGACATCGTATCTTTACTCGGAGAAGATATTTTAGGACCTGATAAGGAAATAATAAAAAACAAAATGGCCGATAAGATCTTTTCTGATGAAGATCTTATCGAAAAGGTTAATGCCATAATTCATCCTGTTGTTAAAAAAGTCATTTCAGAACAAATGGATGAAGATAACGGAAAGCATAAATTTGTCGTTGTCGAAGCGGCTCTTCTTATCGAAGCCCAATATTTTGATCTTTTTGATGAAGTATGGGTAATTGATACAGATAAAGAAGTCAGGATCAAAAGACTTATGGAATCGAGAGGATATTCTCTCGAGAAATGTGAAAATATTATCGCTAATCAGAATGATGTCGATTATTACTGCCTGCAAAGTGATATATTTTCAAACGAGAATCCGGAATCGGATTATTACGGATTAAGAGTTATTCAGAACAATTCAAGTACAGAAGATTTAAAAGATGCAATTGATGAAGTAATGGAGGATATCAATGGGCGCCTCAGACAATACTAAAGAAGGTCTCGTATTCGGACTCGACATAGGTACCCGCGCTGTTGTGGGTGTAGTCGGTTACAGAGAAAAAGACAAGTTCATAGTAAAAGCCATCGAATCCCTCGAGCATGACACAAGGTCCATGATCGACGGTCAGATTCATGATATCGGACGCGTTTCTTCAACCATCTCCGTTATTAAGGAAAAGCTTGAAAAGAAATGCAAGATGACTCTTAAAGATGTATGTATCGCAGCTGCGGGACGTGTTCTTAAAACGGAGAACGTTCATGCTGAGATCGTTTTTAATGATGATACGATCATCAAAGATGAACACATATTTGATCTTCAGTCAAAAGGCGTTGAAGAAGCTTACAAGAAATTCCAGACCGATAACGAATTCGGAGAGAAGTATTACTGTGTAGGAAAAAGCGTTGTCAAATACTTCATGAACGATGTATTCATGACCAATCTTTTGGATCACAGAGCAAGAAAGATCTCTGTTGACATGATCTGTACATTCCTTCCTTACGATGTTGTTGAAGGTCTTTACACAGCAGTAGAGATGGCAGGTCTGTCGGTCATCAATCTTACTCTGGAGCCTATTGCGGCTATTGAAGTTGCAATTCCCGAGAAATTCAGAATGTTAAATATCGCGCTCGTTGATGTAGGAGCGGGCACAAGCGATATATGTATAACAAAAGACGGATCCGTAACAGCTTACGGAATGATCCCTACAGCGGGTGATTCTCTTACGGAAACTATAGCAAATCACTGCCTGGTTGAATTTAACGAAGCTGAAAAGATCAAAAAAGCCATTGAAGAAGAAGACGAAGTTGAATATGAAGATATTCTCGGACTTAAGGCTACCATCACTAAGGACGAAGTTCTCGATCTTTTAAAAGACCATATTTACGAAATGGCAAAACAGGTTTCCGATGAGATCTTAAGATTAAACGGCGGTGAAAAAGTCGGCGCCATATTTGTTGTCGGCGGAGGCGGAAGAATAGAAGGATATACCGAATGCCTTGCAAAGACTCATGACATCATGGTTAACCGTGTTGCGTTACGTGGTGAAGAAGTGATGGGTAAGATAGAGTTTAAGGATAACTCAGTCAATAAGGATTCGCTCATCGTTACGCCTCTCGGTATCTGCATGCATTTCTATGAAGATAACAACTCATTTATTAACGTATCTCTTAATGACGATCATCTTAAACTTTATGATAACGGAAATGTTACCGTTGTAGATGCCGTTATGCAGATCGGTCTTGATAATAATGCTTTATTCCCGAGACGCGGCGATGCTTTGACATTTACCTTAAACGGTGAAGAAAAAGTCATAAAAGGCGAACTCGGTGAAGCCTGCGTTGTTTATCTTAATTCGGAGATCACGGATCTGCATGCTCTTTTGCATGCAAACGATTATATCAAGCTTGTACCTTCCACAAAGGGTGCTCCTGCTTCAATGACTTTAGGAAAGCTTAAATCAGGAAACGGCAAGCTAACGATCACCGTTAATAACATGAATGTAACGCTTCCGAATCTGTGTACCGTAAACGGCGAAATAGCTGTTGATTCTTACAGCATTCAGGAAGGCGATGATGTTGAAGTTCTTGATTACTTAACTGTTTCACAGGTTCTTGAACTTCTGGATATCAACTTAAATGAAAGTCAGTATGTTGTCGTAAATAATGCTGAAGCAGAACCTGATACCAAGGTTTATTCAAGATTCAATCTTGAGATCCTTGAAAAGAAGGAACTCACTTATGCGGATCTTCCCGAGGATGACACCGTAAAAGAGACTGTTGAAGAAAATACCGATGGTGAAATACCCGAAGAACCTTCAGGTGACAATAAAACGATCACTGTTTCCGTTAACGGAGAGAGCATTGTTTTAAATAATAAAGAGAGTTACGTTTTTGTTGATGTTTTCGATCATTATGCGTTTGATTTAAGCAAGCCTCAGGGCTCCGGTATAGTAACAAATCTTAACGGCAAAGCAGCCGATTTTCTTGAAGAACTTAATGATGGGGATACAATTGATATTTACTGGAAGGATAAAGAAGAATGAGATTGGCCTCATTATCAAGCGGTTCAAACGGAAACTGCTTTTATGTCGGAGATGATAATACACATGTTCTGATAGATGCCGGGATATCATTAAAGGCCGTTGAAGAGGGTTTAAATGCCCTGGATCTTACTTTAAATGATATTGATGCAATTCTTATAACCCACGAGCATTCGGACCATATAAAGGGGTTAGGCGTGCTTGAAAGGAAATGTGAGATACCCGTTTTTGCTTCAGAGGGAACAGTAAAAGGCATTTTATCAGCAAAATCTCTCGGAAATTTCAATTTTGATTGCATTAATTCGTTAAATAATCTACAATCTTTTAGGATAAAAAATCTCAATTTCCATCCGCACAGAATTTATCATGATGCAAACGAGCCTTTATGCTTTTCTTTTGATGATAAAATAAAGAGAGCTGCTGTCGTAACCGACTTGGGACATTTTGACGATCTTTTGGTTGATGAGCTTGGAAGACTCGATTTTATTCTGGCAGAAGCAAATCACGATGTAAGAATGCTTCAGTTAGGACCTTATACTTATCAGCTTAAAAGAAGGATCTTATCGGATGTCGGGCATTTATCGAATGAGAACTGCGGCAAATTTGTTTCTAGGCTTCTTAATGATGATATAAAAGGCATTATGCTCGGGCATTTGAGCGATAAGAACAATCTGCCCGAACTGGCTTACGAAGCCGTAAAAGTTGAAATTACTTTTTCGGATAATAAGTACGAGGGAAATGATTTCCCGATATATGTAGCGAAAAGAAATGAGATTTCGAATATAATCACTATTTAATTCAAGGAGATACATATGAAGAAGACAATTATTACCGTTGTAGGTAAAGACGGAGTTGGAATCATTGCCAAGATATGTACTTATCTGGCTAATAACAATATCAATATCGAAGATATATCACAGACTATCACCGGCGGATTTTTTAACATGATGATGATCACGGATATGAATTCATCGTCCAAGGCTATCGGAGATATTTCCGATGAGCTTGCTCAGATCGGCGAAGAGATCGGAGTTGTTATCAAATGTCAGAGAGAGGAAATTTTTGATTCCATGCACAGAATTTAATGCAGGAAGAATAAAGAGGCTTAAGTATGATAAATATAAACGAAGTAGCCGAAACCAATGAGATGATCGAAAAGGAAAACCTTGACGTAAGAACCATTACCATGGGTATTTCTCTTTTGGACTGCATTGATTCGGATCTTGAAACAGTTAAAAAGAATATAAACGATAAAATATACAATTACGCTAAAGACCTTGTAAAAACGGGTAAGGATATCGAAAAAGAATTCGGTATTCCCATTGTCAACAAGAGGATCTCCGTAACTCCTATCTCATTGATCGGTGCTGCATGCTGCAAGACACCTTCTGATTTTTCTCAACTTGCTGTCGTGCTTGATGATGTTGCCAAAAAGGTTGGAGTTAACTTCATCGGCGGTTATTCCGCACTTGTATCAAAAGGAATGACTCCTGCCGAAGAAATGCTCATCAAATCAATTCCCGAAGCTTTGTCAAAAACAGACAGAGTCTGCTCATCCATTAACCTCGGTTCTACAAAGACAGGTATCAATATGGATGCTGTAAAGCTTATGGGTGAGATCATAAAAGAAACAGCTGAATACACTAAAGAAAAAGATTCATTGGGCTGTGCGAAACTCGTTGTTTTCTGTAATGCTCCCGATGACAATCCTTTTATGGCAGGTGCTTTTCACGGCGTTACGGAAGCTGACTGTATTATAAATGTCGGTGTTTCGGGACCCGGAGTTGTTAAGACTGCTTTGGAAAAGGTAAGAGGAGAGAACTTCGAAGTTCTCTGCGAGACTATCAAAAAGACAGCATTTAAGGTAACAAGAGTAGGTCAGCTTGTTGCAAAAGAAGCATCCGAAAGACTTAAGGTTCCTTTCGGTATCGTTGACTTATCACTTGCTCCCACGCCCGCTATCGGTGATTCAGTTGCGGATATTCTCTGCGAGATCGGTCTTGAACATGCAGGAGCGCCCGGTACCACCGCAGCGTTGGCTCTTTTAAACGACCAGGTTAAAAAGGGCGGTGTAATGGCATCTTCGTATGTCGGCGGATTAAGTGGTGCATTCATTCCCGTTTCGGAAGATCAGGGCATGATCAATGCCGTTGAAGCAGGTGCTTTGACTTTAGAAAAGCTTGAAGCAATGACATGTGTCTGCTCGGTAGGTCTTGATATGATCGCAATTCCGGGTAAAACAAAGGCAACTACGATTTCCGGAATTATTGCAGACGAGCTTGCCATCGGTATGGTCAACCAGAAGACAACGGCTGTAAGAATCATTCCGGTTATCGGAAAAGATGTGGGCGATAATGTTGAATTCGGCGGTCTTTTAGGACATGCGCCCGTAATGGCTGTTAATGAATTCTCATGTGATGCATTTATTAACAGAGGAGGAAGAATTCCCGCACCCATTCATTCGTTTAAGAACTGATCATAATAAACAAAATGATAAAAAAAGAAACCTTTGCCGGTTTCTTTTTTATTATGTTTAAATTATTTAACTTTTAATATCTGCTTATAAAGAAAAATTATCAGAGAATTACGATCTCTCTTGAGAATTCGGATACTGTAGGCACATTGTACTTTTCGGAAACTATCGTATCGTAGATATGTGCAGCCTGAATATCTGTTTCGAGCATTTCCATTCCGATGGGAGTTAACTGATGTCTGGCATCGGCTAATTTCGAAATGATGGGAATACTTGAATTTGCTTTTAATGCGGAAAGTACTTCATCGGAAGATTTCTTGAAACCAAGTATTCTTGCGTAGAAGATATATCCGTTTTCTTTGTAATTCTTCATTGAATCTTTCTTGATATTCAGAAGGATATGAAGAAGATTTCTTGCAACTCTTACATATGTGATATCTTTACTCTTTAAGAGTTCGCAGAACTGAGAGTAGGATTCGTATTTGTTAAGGTTCTTGATGATCTTATCCGAGAAGCTTGGAGAAATATCAAGATATTCTTCATAGCCTTTTCCTTCATCAAGCAGGAGTTTGTACTTAAGGATCGAAGATATATCGGAATTAAGTACGGGGAAAGACTTGTCATATTTTTCTTCAAGGATCTTATATACGTGGAAAGGAACCTGTGAACGAATTCTGTCAAGCTTGCCTGTCTCTTCCAAAGAAGAACGGATGGCAAGAGATGAACAGATGGGATTATCCATCATTCTGTCATGATATCCGGCACCGATCCTTAAATTTGTAATGGGAATGATATTGGACTCGAACTGTTTTAAGGCTCTGATATATTCAAATCCTAAAATATTGTTAGGATAATTCATAGCCTCTACATGCTCATAAGAGTTGGGAATAGCTTCTTCAACGGCTCTTACTCGGGCCATGGGATATGACATTCCCTCTTTTACGAGTGTATGAATAATATCAGAAAGCTCGGATTTTCTTTTATTTAACACATCAGCGATATCGGTGAGGATCTTAATATCGCCGCATTCGGAACCGAATACAAGATAATCTACGATACCGATCTTGTTTATTAAGTTAACTGCGCCTGATGCAAAATATTCGGCAGAAGAGCATGAATAATAAAGCGGGAGTTCGAATACCAGATCTGCGCCCGCATTTAAAGCCATTCTTGTTCTTTCATATTTGTCGATTACTGCCGGAACTCCTCTTTGCGTGAAATCACCGCTCATGATAACGATGACGAAATCGGCACCTGTTAACTGTTTAGCTCTTTTTATCTGAAACTCGTGCCCATTATGCAAAGGATTGTATTCGGCAATGATTGCAGCAACTTTCATTGAAGTTTATTCCTCAATTATCTCATCAAATTCCTGTGTATCAAGCCATTCGTCGAAAGCGTCGGCAACGGCTTCGTAAACATCATCTTCATCAATATATGTCAATTCGGGTTCTTCGTTAACGTCATCAGGATTTTCTTTGTATCCGTAGAACCATACTTCTCCGAAAATATCATCTTCTTCATCAACCATGGGAAGAAGAGCGATATAATCTTTACCTGCAACCTCTAAGATTGTAACTATCTCACATGTTACGTTTCTTCCGTCATCAAGTTCGAGATCGACGGTCATATCTTCTTCGGGTATTTCGTTTAATTTATTTTTGATTTCCATATAATCCTCCGTAAAAAAACAAATATATTTTAACATACTTTAAAAAATTTACAAATATGTTTATAATATTATAGTAATTTTATTAGAATGGCTGATTATGTGAATTGGGAGATTTAAGATGTCCGAGTTTGAAATAAGTCAATTTATGAAAAAATTAAGCGGCTTTATGGTAGTCAGTTTTGTACTCTGGATAGTCATTGTGGTAATGCAGTTTTTTATCGGAATATTTACCGTTGTATTTTTCGGCTACGGTGTAGGTACACTGATCCTTATGGTTTATAACCTGATAGGCTGCATTAAGTATTACAAGAACATAAATGTTATCAAGAATTTTTCGACAAAAAGTGAAGCTGCCGGCTGCGTTGCATATTTTGAGAAGTCCATTCCCATGTGCTGGATCTTCATGTTTTTAAATCTTTTCCTTGGCGGCTTTATCGGCTTTATCGGAAATCTCTATGATCTGATCCTTGCATACTATGTAAAAAGTAAAAAGGGCGAACTGTTAATGCCCGTTTCTGATCCGATAATACATGATGTTTACTAACAGAGGAATCATATGATTGGATATAAGGTAGAAAAAGGAAGACCGTACCCCATGGGTGCTTCGCTTGTAAAAGACGGAGTTGCTTTCAGCATGTCTTCCGATTCTGACAATTGCGGCCTGATACTTAAAAACAAAACTACTAAAGAGATCATCAGAATTCCTTTTAGTAAAGAATACAGATACGGAAACGTTTATTCGGTCGACGTAAAATACATCGATCCTAAAAAGTTCTTTTATCGTTTTTACAAAGACGGCAAGGAATTTGCAGATCCTTTTTCGCATCTTTTATCAGGCAATGAGAAATTCGGTGTTAAAAAGGATTATGAGCTTTATTCTGCGATTCCCGACGATAAGGAATTTGACTGGAAAGATGATTCTTATCCGCTGATCCCTTTTGAGGAAAGCATTGTTTATCTTCTTCATGTAAGAGGTTTTACTGCACACTCTTCGAGCAAAGTTACTTCAAAAGGAACAATTCAGGGTATAGTTCAGAAGATCGATTATCTAAAAGAACTGGGCGTAACTTCACTTGAGTTGATGCCTTCATACGAATTTGAAGAGTATACAAAGCCTGAGAGCGTTACGATCAATTCTCCCGAAGATTTTAACAGGGACTTTTCGAAAGTTAATTACTGGGGTTTTAAAGAAGGATTTTATTTTGCACCCAAGGCTTCGTACTGTGCGACCAAAGATCCCGTAAACGAATATAAGGAATTCGTAAGAACCCTTCATAAGAACAATCTTGAGATCATAATGCAGTTTTATTTCCCTGATTGGATCGAAGAGTATAAGATATACGAGATCCTTCGTTTCTGGAAGATAAATTATCATATAGACGGATTCCATCTTAAAGGAAATAAAATACCGTTTTCTTTTATAGCTAAAGATCCTGTTTTCGGAGATACCAAACTCTTTTATGATTATGTTCCCGAAAATGAGATATACGATGCTGCATTTGTTCCAAAAGCAAAGAATCTATGCAATTATTCCGATGCATTTATGTATCAGATGAGAAAAGTCTTAAAAGGCGATGAAGATACTCTTAAGGACCTTATCTATTTTACGAGATTTTCACCCGAAAAGAGTGCGGTCGTAAATTTCATTACCAATTATTACGGATTTACGCTTAATGATCTTGTTTCTTATGACAGAAAGCATAATGACGATAACGGTGAAAAGAATGCCGACGGATGTGATTACAATTTCTCATGGAACTGCGGAATAGAAGGCAAAACCAAGAAAGCTTCCATTGTCAAACTCAGAAAGAGGATGATGAAGAATGCCCTTTTCCTGGTATTTTCTTCAAAGGGAGTGCCTTTGATATTTGCAGGTGATGAGATCTGCAATTCTCAGAACGGAAACAACAATCCGTACTGCCAGGATAATTCAATATCGTACATCAACTGGAATTTAAATGAAGATTCTAAGGAGATGCTTGAATTTACAAAAAGTCTTATAGAGTTCAGAAAGAAGAATTTAAGTTCGATCTTAAATCGCGAATTCTCCATGCTCGACAGATCCGGAACAGGTTTCCCCGATCTTTCATATCATTCCGATGAAGCATGGAAAGCAGACCTTGCCACATATAACAGACATCTGGGAATCATGTATTCCGATGTCTCCAAAGACACAGGAAAGATCACGCTTTATTATCTGGCTTATAATTTCTACTGGAAAGATATTACGTTTTCGCTTCCGTATCTTCCCAAAGAAGCAAAATGGGATCTGATCTTTAATACCGGAAATACAGAAAAGACAGCGGTTAAAAAAGAAGAAGCATCCAACGGCGAGAAATTTGAGATCGAATCAAGATCCTGTGCCGTATTTAAGGTTGAATTCGATAAAAGCATTTTAAAAACAAAAAATAAATAACATAAAGGATTGGATTTGAAAAATGATTGACAACAAAAAAGTATTGTTTTCCGGAATGCAGGCAACCGGAAATCTGACACTCGGTAACTACCTCGGAGCTTTAAAGAACTGGGTAAAACTTTCTGACGAATACGAATGTTTTTATTCCGTAGTTGATATGCATTCCATTACAGTCAGACAGGATCCCGCAGATTTCAGACAGAAGGCAAAGAATCTTCTTGCTTTATATATCGCAGCCGGACTCGATCCTCAGAAGAACTGTATTTATTATCAGTCCCATGTTTCGGGACATGCCGAGCTTGCATGGATATTAAACTGCTTTACTTATATGGGCGAGCTTAACAGAATGACACAGTTTAAAGATAAGTCGGCAAAGCATGCAGACAATATTAACGCAGGTCTTTTTACATATCCCGTACTTATGGCTGCAGACATTCTTTTATATCAGACAGACGTTGTACCAGTAGGTATCGATCAGTTACAGCACCTTGAGCTTACAAGAGATATCGCACAGAGATTCAACTCTATATACGGTGATGTATTTACGATTCCCGAACCTTTTATAGGAAAGACGGGAGCAAAGATCATGTCTTTGCAGGATCCTTTAAAGAAGATGTCCAAATCCGATGAGAATCCCAATGCATCCATTTACTTAACTGATGACAGAGATACGATCATCAGGAAGTTTAAAAGAGCTGTAACGGATTCTGAAGCTGTGATAAAGCACAGAGAAGAGCAGCCCGGTGTTTCTAACCTTATCGAGATCTATTCTGCGTGTACAGGAAAAACATTTGAAGAAGTAGAAAAAGAATTCGACGGAAAAGGCTATGGTGATTTCAAACTTGCTGTAGGCGAAACGGTTGCCGATATCCTTTCACCTTTGCAGGCAAGACATTCCGATATTCTTAAAGACAAGGCTTATCTTGACGGTATCGTTAAGGAGAATGCCGAAAAGGCTCAGTACTTCTCGAACAAGACATTAAGAAAAGTTCAGAAAAAAGTCGGATTTAACGAGAAAATCAGATAATTCGCATATTTTTAAAATAATTGTTGATATTAGAAATTTTTATGATATATTAGATTTTGATGTTTTTTCATCAGAATCTAATATTTTTTTACAGGAGGAAAAGAAAAAGAATTGAAAAAAGTGTTTTTGTTTGGTTTACTTGCAACTTTAACAATGTTACCTTTGTTTGGTTGTGGCAAGGCTTATGAAAACGGTGAAGTCTATGTCTATAACTGGGGAGAGTATATCGATCCTGATGTCATAGAGATGTTTGAAAAAGACTGTAAGATCAAGGTCATTTATGATGAATTCGAAACAAACGAAATGATGTATCCCAAGGTTGAAGCAGGCGCCGTTAAGTACGATGTCGTATGTCCTTCGGACTACATGATTAAGAAAATGATAGATAACGATATGCTCGCAGAGCTTAATTGGGACAATATCCCCAATTCAAAGAATATCGGTGCACAGTACTTTGAAACAAGTAAAGAATTCGATCCCGAGAACAAATATTCAGTACCTTACTGCTGGGGAACCGTAGGTATCCTTTATAACGAGACTATGGTTGATGAGCCCATTACAAAATGGGAACAGCTCTGGGATCCTAAATATAAAAATCAGATCCTGATGCAGAATTCCGTAAGAGATGCTTTCATGGTTGCTCTTAAGTTAAACGGATATTCAATGAACACTACAAATATTGATGAGCTTCAGGTTGCAAAGCAGTCCCTTCTTGATCAGAAGCCTCTTGTTCAGGCTTACGTAGTTGATCAGGTTAGAGATAAGATGATCGGTAATGAAGCAGCTATCGGTGTTATCTATTCCGGTGAAGCTATCTACACACAGAGAGAAAATCCCAACCTCGTTTATGTGATTCCCGAAGAAGGAACAAATGTATGGATCGACTCCTGGGTAGTCCTTAAGGATGCAAAGAACAAAGAGAATGCAGAGAAATTCATTGATTATATGTGCAAGCCCGAGATCGCTTTAAAGAACTTTGATTTCATCACATATTCAACACCCAATGATGCTGCAAGAGCTTTGATCGAGGATGAGGATATCAGAAATTCCGAGATAGCATTCCCCGATCTTTCTCAGTACGACAATCTTGAAACTTACTTCTATCTTGGCGAAGACGGCGATGAACTTTACAACGATCTCTGGAAGGAAGTTAAGTCTGAGTAATTTCATATAAACTTTAACTTAAAAGATAAAAAAACCGGCCTTATTTTAGGTCGGTTTTTATTATCGCAATTTTTTCTGATCAATTGATCATTATCCTTTCTTTTCGGCTTTGGTTTTCCTGCCTGCATTGGGCAGGAGATTTACCAGGATAAGCAATACCAGCACGGATACGAATATGATCGATGACAATGCGTACATTTTAGGATCGATACCTTTTCTTACCTGAGAATAGATCTTGGTTGAAAGTGTATCAACGCCTGCACCCTTGGTAAAGTGAGTGATGATAAAATCATCGATACTCATTGTAAATGCCATCAGCAATCCGGAGAAAACACCCGGAAGTATATCGGGAAATACAACTTTCATAAAAGCTTTAAAAGGCGATGCACCAAGGTCCATTGCGGCTTCGTATGATGAAGGATTAAGCTGTTTTATTCTCGGCATAACACTCAGTATTACGTATGGAATATTAAATGTTATATGTGCCAGAAGAATAGTCGTGAAGCCAAACTTAACTTTAAAGAAGATAAAGAGAAGCATTAATGAAATACCTGTTACGATCTCCGCATTAAGCATAGGAATGTTTGTAATACCGAGTACAAGCGTTCTCATTCCTTTTTTGAAACTCATTATCGCTATGGCAGCGATCGTTCCGATAAATGTGGCGATCAAAGATGAGAGGAGAGCGAGCATTAATGTTGTAAACAAAGCCTCCATGATATCCGAATCGGATAAAAGTTTCGCGTACCATTTAAATGTAAATCCGCCCCATTTGGATCTTGATTTTGATTCGTTAAATGAAAGAACGATCAAAACGGCCATCGGTGCATAAAGGAATAAGAATATTAAAACGATGTAGATTTTCTTTAATATATTGCTCATTACAATGCACTCCCTTCTCCGTCTTTATCGAAAACGGCGGATGCTATCATTGAAATGATAATGAATAACATCAGTACTATTGATAAACCCGAACCTAAATGCCAGTTTGAGTTAAGAGTAAATTCCTGTTCGATAACATTGCCGATAAGAAGGATCTTACTTCCGCCCAACAGGTCGGAAATAACGAATGTTGTGAGTGCAGGTACGAATACCATTGTTATACCCGAGATGATTCCGGGAACCGAAAGAGGAAGAGTAACTTTTAAGAAAGTCTGCACTTCGTTGGCTCCCAAGTCTCTTGCTGCATTTAAAAGGTTTCCGTCAATCTTGCAAAGTACGTTGTATATCGGCAGAACCATAAAAGGCAGGAAGTTGTATATCATACCGAATACGATAGCATAGGGAGTGTTGATGATCTTTAATGTCGGCATATGCAGTAACTGTAAAATGGTATTGATAACGCCTTCGTTTTCAAGCAATGTCTGCCATGCAAGTGTTCTGAGTAAGAAGTTCATCCACATGGGAAGAACGAAAATAAGGATCATGAGTTTATTGTTTCCCTTATTCATGCTTGCTAAGATCATTGCAAGAGGGTAAGAGAGCAATAAACAGATAACCGTACTTATCAAAGATAATAAAAGTGCGATTATAAGCGATTTAAAATGAACGGGTAATGTAATGCTTGCTACATTCGCAAATGTAAGTCTGCCTGATTTATCCGTTAATCCGTAATAAAATACCATTATCAAAGGAATGATGATAAATCCGGCTGACCAGATAAGATACGGAAGAGAAAGCAGTTTGACAAATTTATTCTTCAATTTGAACAGCCTCCTCATCTTCACTTTCGGGTTTATTCATTATCTGAATGTTGAAAGGATCAACTTTGATTCCGACTTTCTCACCTACGGGGAACATCTTTGTTGAATGAACGAGCCATTCAAAACCGTTCGCCATAACTTCCATCTCGTAATGTACGCCCTTGAAGATAAGATGCGTAACTTCGCCTGTGATCGTGCCTTCTTCGGGTTTAACGAGTTCGATGTCCTCAGGTCTTATAACAACGTCCACGTGTTTATTTTCGCCGAATCCTTTATCTACACATGCAAATTTGGCTCCGAGTATCTCAACAAGTTCGTCTCTTATGAAAATAGAGTCTATGATATTCGAATCACCTATAAAGTCGGCAACAAAAGCATTTTCGGGTTCGTTGTAGATCATCTCGGGTGTACCGATCTGCTGTATATATCCCTGGTTCATAACGACGATCGTATCGGACATCGTAAGAGCTTCTTCCTGATCGTGTGTTACATATATGAAAGTAATACCGAGTTCGTTTTTAAGTCTGATAAGTTCGTACTGCATGTCCTGTCTGAGTTTAAGATCGAGAGCGCCGAGAGGCTCGTCTAAAAGAAGAACCTTGGGTTCATTAACGATAGCTCTTGCGATAGCGATACGCTGCTGCTGACCGCCGGAGAGTGAATCGGGCATTCTGTTCTCATAGCCCTCAAGGTTAACGAGTTTAAGCGCGTATTTGATCTTATCGTCGATATAAGACTTTGATTTATTCTTTATCTTAAGTCCGAATGCAATATTTTCCGCGATATTCATATGAGTAAAAAGAGCGTATTTCTGGAATACGGTATTAAGCTGTCTTTTATATGCGGGGAGTTTGGTGATATCGTTTCCGTCAAAAATAACACGTCCTGTATCGGGAGTTTCAAAACCGCCGATAATCCTTAAAGTTGTGGTCTTACCACATCCCGAAGGGCCAAGGAGAGTAACGAATTCGTTTTCTCTGATGTAGAGATTCATTTCATCCAAAACGAGATGGTTATCGTATGATTTGGAAATGTTTTCAAGTGTGATTAATTTGTTGCTCATTTTTACTCCGTTCTCAAATTCTTCTTGTGCACAAAGTGTGGACAAGACTCTATATGTTGTGCTTATTTGTTTTCGCTAGTATTTTAAAGAAAAATAATGCGAAAAACATTTTATATTTTATATTATTTATGCTATTATGTAAATCAAATTCATGTTTGTTTGATAAATATTTTTTCTTATTTTTATTAATGAACAATCTTAGTTGTTGAGGGGTGAATGTATATGAGATTCAGCAAGTATGTTGCATATGTTTCAAGTTATACAAAAAGGAATAAAAAAGGTATCACGATTTATGACGTAGACATTGAAAAGGGTACTTTTATATACAGGAATTCTCTTGAGATTTCCAACTCGTCTTATCTGACTTCTTCGCATAACGATCAGTTTCTTTATTCGATAACGGATATGGGTGTTAAAAGTTACGAGATAACAGAGAACGGTGATCTTGATGAGATCAATTTTGCATCCGTTAACGGTATGAGAGGCTGCTATCTTTCAACTGACTACACAGACAGATTTCTTTTCGTTGCAGGATATCATGACGGTAAGATAACGGTTCTTCGTGTAGGCGAAGACGGAGCAGTCGGAGAGATAACGGATGAGATCTACGTTCAGGGCATGGGAGAAGTATCCGATCGTTCTTACGTTCCCCATGTAAGCTGCGTTAAAATGTCCAGGGACAATAAATTCCTTCTTGCTTCCGATACAGGCATGGATCACGTTAACGTATATAAGCTTAACTATGAGACCGGTAAACTTAAACCTGTCGATATCATAAGATCCGATGTTAATTCCGGACCGAGACATATGATCTTTTCGGTGGATAATAAATATGTATACGTACTTAACGAAATGCAGAATTCGATAGTTGTATTTACTTATACCGCACTTGATTCCGGATATCCCGAGTTCGAAAAGATCCAGACCATTCAGACGGTTGATGATAAGTATCACGCATCCACGTCTTTATCGAGAGCCCTTAAATTCAGCGAAGACAGAAATTACATCATAACTTCGACTGCCGGCGACAATTCTGTAGAGATATTTAAAAGAAACGAAGATGACGGTCTTTTATCGAAGATCCTTTGTCTTCCCATAAGCGGAACTTATCCTAAAGATGCGGCTCTTTTCCCGGATCTGAAACATCTTGTTTCTTTAAATCATGAATCGAGTACGATGACATTCTTTAATGTAGATCTTGAAAAGGGACTTCTTTCCATGTGCGCAAAAGAAGTAAAGATCGATTATCCTAACTGTGTGATCTTCCACGGTATCAAATGATCAGGGGTTATATCTGTTTGTGAAAAATATTTAACTATTTGGAATTACATGAGTTTAGCTTGAAAAATAGGAGAATATTAAGTTTTGAAAGATAAGTTTTTATTTAAGAAAAAGAATATAATCATTTCCGTTTTGTTTGCGATCGTCTTTTTGAGCGCATTTGTTTTTGCATTTTCGGGAATTCTTAACGTGCACGCTTCAAGAACGGTGAGAACAGATGAAAACGGAAATATTTTTTATGTCTATAATGTTGATGATCCCGAACTTGAAATAGAAAATGAATATGTCAATTCAAATTCGGGCGAACCCGATGAGTTTCAGACGGATATTTCCAGGAAATTATCATCTTTTGACGTAAACGATCCTTTTCTTATTCTTGTGAACAAAGAAAATCCTTTGACGGAAGATGTTGAATGCGAACTCGTTAAATTTGACGGTTTCGAGATCGACATAAGGATCTATGAAGATGTATTGCAGATGTTTAAAGATGCAAAAGAAGAAGGCTGCAATCTTTTCCTTGCATCAGGCTACAGGGATTACAATACACAGAGATTTCTTTACGAAAAGAAGATCTCATATTTTAAAAAACTTGGTTATGATTCAAAAGAAGCCGAAGAGATCGCTTCAATGAAAGTTACGCCACCACTTACGAGCGAACACGAGACCGGTCTTGCTGTCGATATTTTAAGTTATGCTTATAACAATATGGATGCCGGATTCGGTCAGAGCGAAGCGGGAATATGGCTTTCCGAAAATTGTTATAAATACGGATTCATCTTAAGATATCCCGAAGGTAAGGAAGATATAACCGAGATTCAGTATGAACCCTGGCATTTCAGATATGTCGGAAAAGAAGCTGCTGAATTCATATATGTAAATAAACTTACCTTTGATGAATTTTATGAAATGGTGCAGACAAACAATGAGTAATTTTACTGTATTAAAAAAAGAAGGTTTGGCAAAAAGAGGGCGTTTTGAAACCGTTCACGGTACTATCGAAACGCCCGTATTTATGAATGTCGGAACGGTCGCCGCTATAAAAGGTGCGGTTTCTACCGAAGATCTTGAGAGGATCGGAACTCAGGTTGAGCTTTCCAACACATATCATCTTCATGTAAGACCCGGAGATGACAAGATCAAAGCCCTCGGAGGACTTCATAAGTTTATGTCATGGAATAAACCCATTCTTACTGACTCGGGCGGATTTCAGGTTTTTTCACTTGCTTCGCTTCGTAAGATAAAGGAAGAAGGCGTTGAGTTTTCATCACATATAGACGGACGTAAGATCTTTATGGGTCCGGAAGAGAGTATGAGAATTCAGTCAAACCTTGCTTCCACTATCGCAATGGCATTTGATGAATGCCCAAATTCCAAAGCCGATAGAAAGTATGTCGAGGATTCTGTTGCAAGAACCACCAGATGGCTGGAAAGATGCAAAGCGGAAATGACGAGACTTAATTCACTTGAAGATACCATCAACAAAGAACAGCTTCTTTTCGGGATCAATCAGGGCGCGATCTTTTCTGACATAAGAATTGAACATGCAAAAAGAATTTCCGAAATGGATCTTCCCGGATATGCGATCGGCGGACTTGCCGTTGGTGAGACTCATGAGGAAATGTATAATATAATAGAAAATACCGTTCCTTATCTTCCTTCTGATAAACCTGTATATCTTATGGGTGTCGGAACTCCCGCCAATATTCTTGAGGCGGTTGAGAGAGGAGTGGACTTCTTTGACTGCGTATATCCTTCCAGGAATGCAAGACATGCACATCTTTATACGAATACCGGAAAGATCAATCTTATGAATGCGAAATATGAACTTGACGATTCTCCGATAGAAGAAGGCTGCCGGTGCCCGACCTGTCAGAGATATTCAAGAGCGTACATCCGTCATCTTTTAAAGGCCAAGGAAATGCTCGGTATGAGACTCTGCGTACTGCATAATCTGTATTTTTACAACAATATGATGCAGGAGATCAGGGATTCGCTCGATAACGGTACGTTTAAAGAATACAAAAAATCCAAGATTGAAAGAATGTCGGGTGAAAATTAATAAATTTTTACTTGTAATATTGTATAAAATCACTTATTGTATTAGTTGTTATTAATTAAGGAGGCATATTTATGTTCAATTTATTGCTTGACGCAGCAGGTGCAACAACCGGTGGATTCTTAGGCGGACTCGGTATCTGGGGCACTATTGCATACATTGTTATTTTCGGTGTATTTATTTATTTTGTTATTATCAGACCTCAGAAGAAAGAACAGAAGAAAGTCAGCGCAATGCTTTCAAGCATGGAAGTAGGCGATTCTGTTGTTACTACTTCAGGTTTTTACGGTGTTATCATAGATATTTCTGAGGAAGACGTTATCGTTGAATTCGGAAGCAACAAAAACTGCAGAATTCCGATGAAGAAAACGGCTATCGCTCAGATCGAAAAGGCCGAATAGGAGTTTTTATGAAAAAAGTCGGAACAATATTATCTGCATTTTTAATATTGATCCTAATATTAGCTTCGGGATTGTATTTTTTCGGAGTTTATTATTTCAGAGACTGGTTTTGTCCTAATACTTACATAAACGGCACTAATGTATCTTTTCAGAGATATTCCGTCTGTGACGATATAATCAACAACATGCTCATTACGCATAATCTTGTTATCGAAGATAATGACGGCTCGGTTGTTTTTATTGACGGAGAACAGATCTACAATTATGACAAGACTCAGATTTCCAAAGCCGCTGACATCATCAAAAGATCTGAAAATCCTTATTTATGGCCTAAATACGTTTTCAGCCCTCATTATTATGAGTTTAAACCCGTTGTTTATCTTAATGAAGATGAACTCATTGAACTGGTTGAAGATTCTTCCATAGGACAGAGGGACCGTTTTGATGCAAAAAGAAAAGCTGAGATAGTATACAGTAAAGAGAACGGTTATGAACTGATCGACAATACTCAGAATCTTCTCGACTGGAATTTGTGCCTTGAGCTTATCAAACAGGCTTCGGTTCAGGATCTCGGTTTTATCAATCTGAATGATTCGGGTGTATACAAATCCGTTGAAACCACCAGGGAATATACCGAGACAAAAGAACTCTGGAGCAAACTTGAAAAGACGCTTGATTTTAACATGACATACAAACTTGCTACAGGTGAAGACATTGTTGTTGATTCTTCCGTTATATCCAATTTCCTTACATTAGACGAAAACGGTGATTTCGTTTTTGACGAAAACGGCGAAGCGGTTCTTGATTCGGCAAAGATCCTCGCTTATGTTCAGGAGCTTTCCGATACATATGACAATATGTATAAGGATAAGAAATTTAAAACGACAACAGGCGGCATTGTAACCATTCCTTATACAAGATATACAACATACGGAAGTCTTATGAATGTTGCTGCCGAAGCGGAAGAACTTGAGAATATTATCAAGTCTCATAAGAGTCCGGGCGAAAGAGAACCGATCTATATAAGAAAAGAAGATAAAGGTTCATATAACAACAATTACGGCGGTACATACGTTGAAGTTGATGTTGCCGGACAGCATATGTATTACTATAAGGATAACAAGCTCGTCTTTGATACCGATGTTGTTACAGGATGTAAAGCTAACGGAAACATGACTCCCGACTGTGTATGCTTTATCTTAAACAAAGCAAGAAATGTTACGCTTATCGGTCCGGGATATGAATCATTTGTTTATTACTGGATGTGCATTACAGGTCAGATCGGTATTCATGATGCTACATGGAGAAGGACATTCGGCGGAGATATCTATCTCTGGGGCGGATCTCACGGATGCGTCAATACGCCTATAAACAAGATGTCCGAGCTTTATGACATGATGGAGATCGGAACTCCCGTTATCGTTCATCATTATGAGCCTCCCGTAGAGGAAGAAGAGGATATTGAAGATTTAGAGGATGCTGAAGCTTCAGAAGACGTCGATGCAGTTGAGAAATCGGAAGATTCTAAAGTTAACGAAGACGGCGACAAACCTGAAGGATCTGAGGATTCAGATAAATCCGAAGAAGGAGATGAATCCGAAGAAGCCCCAGACGGATCTGAAGGCACGGATGATAACGGATCCGATACGGAAACTTCGGAATCCGAAGAAAACGCCGATACAGAAGGCTGAGTATCGACAGATAATCAGGTTTTTAAAAAATATGACAGTTAACCGGACATTAAAAGTGTCCGGTTTTCTTTATAAAAAACAGTTATGTAACCCTTAAAATGCCTTTATTTATATACATTTTTTATATTATCTTTTATATTGTTAAAATTTTGTCATTTTTTACGTTTTTTCCATTGACTTAGTATTTTTATAAATGTAAAATAAGAAAAGTCGATTTGTTTACCATAGGTAAATTATTAAATATTTTTATATATTTCAGGAGGAAGTATCATGTCCAGAGTTTACAATTTCTCTGCAGGTCCCGCTGTTTTACCTGAAGAAGTTTTAAAAGAA
>CACZOG010000174.1 GCA_902782715.1 uncultured Lachnospiraceae bacterium
TACAGAGAGAATCAGCTTGCCAAGGATTTAGAGAAAATGTCTTTCGTTGAATCCGCAAGCGTTAATATGCATGTTCCCGAGAATGACGGAACACTGATAAGCAAGAATACAGAATCTTCAGTTCAGATCATGCTCAAACTTTCGGGAGAGTGTACCAATGAAAATGCAGCAGCTATTGCAAGAATGGCCAAAACCGTTGTCGGTAATGAAACGACGGATAATGTAGTTATCCTTGATACTGACGGTAATCTGCTTTTCTCGGGAGGAAACGATTCGACACTTGCCAACTATGCAAACAATACGCTTTCTATCAAACAGGAAGCCGAGAGGATAGTCAGAAATGATGTTCAGAGCGTTCTTCTCGGAACCAATATGTTTGATTATGTTGTTGTATCTCCCAACTTATCACTCGATCTGTCATCCAAGGAAGTTTCAAGTACAACTTATACACCCGCTGACGGTCAGACACAGGGACTTTTGTCACATGAGACCAATTACGAAGCAGAGTCTGAAGGCGGGATCGCAAATGTTCCCGGAACCGATTCAAATGTCGAGACGAACCAGACATATGTTTACCAGAGCGGCGGCGGTAATTCAAGTACCGTTACCCAGTATGAAAAAGATTATCTCCCCAATACAGAAACCGTTCTTCAGAGCATTCCCGCAGGCGGTATAAAATATGATGAGTCTTCAATCGCAGTTACAGCTATCAGATTAAATGTCATCAAGGAAGAAGATGCCAAAGCACAGGGTCTTCTTGATGAGATCACATGGGATGAGTACAAGCTTGCCAATTCCGAAAGAACCAAATTAACAGTTGACGAAGATTATTACGAGCTGATTTCCGATGCTTCCGGAATCTCGGCTGAAGATATTACCATTGTTGCTTATGAAGAACCTTTCTTCGTAGACAAAGTCGGAACAAATTTCAACTGGACAAACATAATACAGATCGCACTTATAGTGATTATTCTTATCCTTCTCGGAATGGTTATCTTAAGAACGCTTAAGGGTGAGAAAACACCCGATGAAGAACCTGAAGAGATCTCCGTTGAGAGTCTTTTACAGACAATGCCTTCGGAACCTCTTGAGGATATCGATCTTGAAGCTAAATCCGAGACCAGAAAGATGATCGAAAAATTTGTTGACGAGAATCCCGAAGCCGTTGCAAATCTGCTTCGCAACTGGCTCAGCGAGGATTGGGGGTAAATAATGGCTAAAGAGAAAGAGGAGAAAATATCCGGATTACAAAAAGCGGCTATCCTTTTGATATCGCTCGGTCCGGAAAAATCCGCCAATATTTTTAAACATCTGAAAGAAGAAGAGATCGAAGAACTTACGCTTGAAATCGCAAATACCCGTTCGGTATCTCCTCAGATAAAAGAGCAGATCATAAACGAATTCTACGAAGTGTGTCTTGCGCAACAGTATATTGCGGAAGGCGGTATCGCATACGCCAAAGAACTTCTCGAAAAAGCTCTCGGTAACGATAAAGCCAATTCCGTTCTTAACAAACTTACTTCTTCCATTCAGGTCAGACCTTTCGAATTTGTGCGTAAGACGGATGCCTCCCAGCTTTTATCTTTTATCCAGGATGAACATCCACAGACGATCGCACTTATTTTATCTTACTTAAATCCATCGCAGTGCTCACAGGTTTTAATGGCTCTGCCTCCCGAATTGCAGGCTGATGTTGCTAAGAGAATCGCGACCATGGACAGAACGAGTCCCGATGTCATCAAAGAGGTTGAATCCATTCTCGAATCAAAACTTGCCAATCTTGTTAATCAGGATTACACGATCATCGGCGGTGTCGATCATGTTGTTGAGATCCTCAACAATGTTGACAGAGGTACAGAGAAACATATCATGGAAACACTCGAGATCGAAGATCCCGAACTTGCAGACGAGATCAGAAAGAAGATGTTCGTATTCGAAGACATCCTGCTGCTTGACGACAGAGCCATTCAGAGAGTTCTTCGTGACGTTGACAACAACGACCTTTCAATCTCCCTCAAAGGTTCCAACGAAGAAGTACAGAATGCTATCTTTAACAATATGTCCAAGCGTCTTGCCACAATGATAAAGGAAGACATGGAATTCATGGGTCCTGTTCGTATGAAGGATGTTGAAGAAGCTCAGCAGAAGATCGTTAATACGATCAGAAAACTTGAAGATTCAGGTGAGATCGTTGTTTCAAGAGGCGGAGGAGATGAGATAATTGTATAACAATCTTTACAAATCATCTTATGTAAACCAAGAACAAAAAGTTCGTATAATTGAATCAAACGATCTGGTTGCCAAGAAACTCGATTCTATCGCAAATTCAGTTATTTCAGATAATTCCGATAATCCCGGCGAAGAGATCATGCAGGATGTATCACCCACGTCGGTTGCGAATCTTTTAAGAGATGATTCAGAGAATAACATTAAAAATTTTGATGTTACCCAGACGATCAACTCAAAGAACAGGATGAGCAAGGAATCTATCCAGATCGCCAATAACATGGCAAGTGATATCATCGCAAGAGCAAATTCCGAAGCGGAGAAGATCATAAGAGAAGCTCAGATCGAAGCCGAAGAGATCAAGGATAAAGCTTATAAAGCTGCCAGAGCAACGGGGTATGATGAAGGTCTTAACGCAGGCAAAGAAGCCCTGGTCGAAAAAGAACTTCTTTTAAACAAGGAAAGACAGGAATTAAACGAAGAATACAAGGCTAAGATTGACGAAATAGAACCTGCTCTGGTCGATGTTCTTACCGATATTTATGAGCATGTATTTTCGGTTGATTTTTCAGATCGAAAAGAAGTCATTTATCATCTGGCAAAAAATACGCTGGCTTCCATGGAAACCGGAAAGACATACACATTAAGACTTTCTCCCGATGATTTTAACTTCCTTTCAATGCAGAAAAGAGAGCTTGTAAAAGGAAGCGGTATTCCCGTGGAAAGCCTCGAATTTGTCGAAGACAAGACTCTTACGCAGGGAAATGCTTTCATAGAAACAGGCGGAGGTATTTTTGACTGTTCGGTTACCACGCATCTTGAAAATCTTCGCAAGACATTACAGGTATTAAGTTTCGAAAAAGATTAAATTGAACGGGCTATGGTTTACATAAAATATTATGAACATCGCAAAATATCAGGAAGTCAAATATAAGAAGTTTTTCAATAAACTCGGCAAAGTGGTCAATGTTGTCGGATTGACCGTTGAATCGTCGGGTCCTGATGCCACGCTCGGAGATATCTGCAAAATATATACCGATAATCTTAAGACAAATTACATTGTTGCTGAAGTAGTCGGTTTTAAAGACAATAAAACACTTTTGATGCCGTATGAAGTGACCAGCGGCATCGGATTAGGTTGCCTGGTTGAGAACGAGGGCTGTCCTTTGGATATTCAGGTTGGACCTTTCCTTTTGGGAGAGGTTCTGGACGGTTTGGGCCGCCCCATGGACGGACGAGTTTTTACATCGGGCATTTCTTATAGTGTGGAGAATGCACCGCCCGATCCCATGAGCCGTGAGATCATCGATGAGGTGCTTCCTCTCGGCGTAAAGGCTGTAGACGGCCTTATTACGATCGGCAAAGGCCAGAGAATCGGAATTTTCGCCGGTTCAGGTGTAGGTAAATCAACTCTTATGGGTATGTTTGCCAGAAATACAAAGGCTGACATAAATGTAATAGCTCTTATCGGAGAGCGTGGCCGTGAAGTCCGTGAATTTATCGAGCGAGACTTAGGCGAGGAAGGCATGAGACGAAGCGTAGTAGTCGTAGCTACTTCAGATAAACCTGCGCTTGAAAGAAATAAAGCGGCAAAGACCGCTACTGCCATTGCGGAATATTTCAGAGACAAAGGTAAAGATGTTCTTCTGATGATGGATTCTTTAACACGTTTCTCCATGGCTCAGCGTGAAATAGGTCTTGCATCCGGCGAACCTCCCGTTACAAGAGGATATCCGCCTTCGGTTTATGCCGAAATGCCCAAGCTTCTTGAACGTGCGGGAAGAGATGAGAAAGGTTCCATCACAGGTCTTTATACGGTACTGGTTGACGGTGATGATTTTAATGAACCAATTACCGATACAGCACGAAGCATTCTTGACGGACATATAATGCTTAACCGTAAACTTGCTCATAAGAACCATTATCCCGCCATCGATATCCTTCAGTCGATCTCGAGATGTATGTCTTCGATAGTGGATAAGGAACAGAAGATCGATGCAGGAAAACTCAAGAATATTCTTGCGACGTATCAGGATGCCGAAGACCTTATAAATATCGGTGCTTATAAAAAAGGATCGAATGCCGCGATCGATGAATCGCTTGCATATATTGATAAAGTCAATAATTTCCTTATGCAGGGAACCGATGAAAAATTCACTTATGAGGAAACGAAAAAACTTATGCATGAACTGTTCAATACGGTTGTCGCTGCAGAATGATTTATTAAATTAAAGTAAAAGATATATGGCTGTATACAGATATAAATTACAGGGGATTCTTGATATCAAAGACAAGCTTGAAACCCAGGCTAAACAGGAATTCGCCAATGCCAATATAAAACTTTTGGAAGAAGAGGCCCTTCTCGAGGAGATTCGTATAAGAAAAAACGAATACATTGAGGAAGGCGTTAAACTGCGTCTTGAAGTCATCGATCCTGTCGCCATAGACATTAACAAAAGAGCTGTCGAAGTCATGGAAGACGAGGAGAAAAAACAGGAGTTGGAAGTTGCGGTTGCAAGAAAAAACGTTGATGCGGCACGCAAAAAGATGATGGATGCACGTACAGAAACAAGAATTTACGAGAAACTAAAAGAAAACGATTTCAAGGAATTCATGATAGAAGAAGGTAAGGCAGAAAGCAAAGAAATCGATGAACTTAACAGTTTCAGATTTTCCGAAAAAAGCAGAAGAGGAGAATAACTATGGCTGCTTCGCCCGAAGAACAAAAACTGAAAGAACAAAAGAAACAGATTCAGGACGAAAAGAAAAAGCTTAAAGACGAACAGAAAAAAGCTCAGAATGAAGCCAAGAAACGTGCTAAAGAACTTGCAAAGCAGGAATCTGAACTTTATGACGAAAGTTCAGGCGGAAGCATGTTCGGAGCTGTTATCATTACGATCATTTTAGTTTCAGTCTGGATAGCTATTTTCTGTATTATCGTAAAACTTGATATCGGAGGACTGGGTTCTAATGTTTTTGCACCTGTTTTAAAGAACGTTCCCGTTGTTAAGATGATCCTGCCCAAAGATGCGGTTACCGAGACTCAGGATATCGAGAGTTATTACGGATATACTTCGCTTTCGGATGCAGTAGACAGAATTAAAGTTCTCGAGAAAGAACTATCCGAAGTTTCTGCGGAAAATGAGGTCAATAAGGAACAGATCGATGCATTAACGACGGAAGTTAACCGTCTTAAAACATTTGAAGCCAATCAGGTTGAATTTGAAAGGATAAAGAATCAGTTTTATCAGGAAGTCGTTTATTCCGAAAAAGGACCGGGAGCTTCAGAGTTTGCCAGATACTACGAATCTATCGATCCCGCAACCGCAGAGTATATTTACAGACAGGTTGTAAAAGAAGAAGAAGTCAGCAAGGAAGTCGAGGAATATGCCAAAGCTTATGCTGAAATGAAACCCAAACAGGCTGCAGGTATTTTTGAAAAGATGACTGACAATCTTCCTCTTGCGGCTAAGATACTTGAAAATATGAGTGCCGACGACAGAGGAAATATCCTTGGTGCCATGGATGCGGAAGTTGCAGCCAAGATTACCAAAATAATGGAACCATAGACTAAAGATTTTTAAATTTCTTTCGATAAAATATTCAGAGATCATTCTCTAATATTTGAAGAAAGGAGGATCACGATGGGTACTAACGGTATTACTAATCTTGTGAACGACCTGAATACCTTAAACGTCGAAATACCCAAGAACAACGATTCGAACGGCGAATTTGCCAAAACTTTCGA
>CACZOG010000175.1 GCA_902782715.1 uncultured Lachnospiraceae bacterium
GAAGAGAGTTTTAATATCTGCAGGGAAAACGGAATCAATGCAAAGCATATTATCGCGATGCAGGGACCTTTCACTTTGGGCATGAACGAAGCAATTTCGGATATGCTTGATATATCTTTCATGGTCACCAAACAAAGCGGTGCAAACGGCGGGTTCGAGAATAAGGTTGAATGTGCCCTTAAGAAAAACATCGATCTTTTCATTATAGGCTGCGAAGAGAAAGAGAGCGGAAAGAACTTAAAAGAAACCGTTGAGGAAATAAACAGGATCTGTGGAACGGATATTTCAACAGATACGTTTTTTGACATATCGCTTATCGGGATCGGTATGGGAGATGATGCATCCTTAAGTGTCGGCGCAAAGAAAGCAATTGACGAAGCCGACGTCATCATGGGTGCAAAGAGACTTATCGAAAACATATCACATGGAAAAACTCTTTCTTTCAGCGTATACAAAGCCGAAGACATAATTCACACGTTAAAAGAAATCGAAAAGAACGCCTCGGAAAAATGCGTTAAAGCAGCAGTTCTTTTCTCGGGTGATTCCTCATTTTTCAGCGGGGCATCATCGGTTTGTGAAGCCCTTGATAAAGAAATAAAAGAAGGTTCTGTGAAAGGCAGGGTTGAAATAATCCCCGGCATTTCCAGCGTCTCATATTTCGCTTCGAAACTCGGAATATCATATTCAAATGTCGGGATCTTAAGCATTCACGGACGCGAGGTTACCAATATGGTCCGAAAGATACAAAGCGAAGAGAAAACCTTCGTGCTTGTATCGGGGAAAGCGGACGTGAAAGAGATCGGAAGGAAACTTGTTAAAGCAGGTCTTGAAGATGTGAAGATTTCTTTGGGGATCAATCTTTCCTATGAGGATGAAAAGGTGATAACCCTTTCACCCCAAGAATGTGAAGCTTTTGACGAAGACGGCCTTATCATCTGTTACATAGAAAACAGCAATGCTCAAAAAAGAAGAGTTGTTCCGGGACTTACGGATGATTCTTTTATCAGAAATACAACTCCGATGACCAAGGAAGAGATACGCGAAGTGAGCCTCTGTAAACTGCATCTTAAAAGCGACAGCGTTTTCTGGGATATAGGAAGCGGCACGGGATCGATCGCCGTTGAAGCGGCCCTTTTATCGGATGAAATGAGTGTTTATGCGATTGAGAGAAAAGAAGAAGCACTTAAAGTTTTAAAAGAAAACAAAGAAAAATACATGCTTGAAAACATTGAGATAATAGAAGGTGAAGCTCCCGATGCTTTTGAGGGACTTAAAGCGGCAACGCATGCTTTTATAGGCGGAAGCGGAGGAAAGCTTAAAGAGATTCTTTCAAAGCTTCAGAAGATCGATCCCAATATGCGTGTGGTTATGAATGCCGTAACGGTTGAGACGATCGCAGAGATAAATAAGATCGAAAAAGAATTCAGTGTTAAGAATTTCGAAACGGTAATGGTTCAGATCTCACACTCCTCAAAGGCGGGAGATCATAACCTCATGAAAGCCGACAACCCCATATGGATCTGTTCATTTGAGTTTTGTTGATCAAGCTGTAAAACTGCAATGATGCATTGTAACAAAACGAAGGATATAATATGACTTCAAGAATAATGATAGCGGCACCTAAAAGCGGAAGCGGAAAGACAAGCGTTACGATCGCTCTTCTCGGTGCACTTAAGAAACTTAATAAAAAGACCGTTTCTTTTAAATGCGGACCGGATTATATCGATCCTCTTTTTCATAAGACGGTACTGGGCATTCCTTCGTTCAATCTGGATACTTTTTTTACAGATGAGAATAAAACAAACGAATTGTTCATAAGACATTCCGAAGGATTCGATATAGCGGTTATCGAAGGCGTAATGGGCCTTTATGACGGACTCGGCGGAATAAGAAAAGAAGGCTCGTCATATCATCTTGCCAAAGTTACGGATACTCCGATCGTTCTCGTTGTCGATGCAAAGGGCATGGGCAGATCGGTTGTGTCCTTGATAAAAGGATTTATGGCCGACGATAAGGAGGATCTTATCAAAGGCATAATATTAAACAAAACTTCAAGATTGTTTTATGAAACCATAGCACCTGTTATCGAAACAGAAACGGGACTGGATGTTCTGGGCTTCATGTCTGAGAGGAAGGATGTGAACATATCCTCAAGACATTTGGGATTAACAACACCGAATGATCTGAAAGATATTAACGAAACGATCGATAATCTCTGCGATGAATTTACAGGTAATGTCTCAATTGAGAAGATCATTTCCATTGCCTCACATTCTGATCTAAGTGAAACGATAAACCCGGATGCTGCAAAAAGAGCACTGCAAACCTCAACAGAAGACTCTGCCGTTTGCCTAAAGGAAACCTGCTCAGCAGAGCGAAGCGCGGCGATCTGTCACATAGCTGTCGCAAGGGACGATGCATTCTGTTTTCTTTATGAAGACAATCTTGACCTGTTAAGAAAATATGGTGCGGACATATTTTTCTTTTCGCCGCTTAACGACGAAAGGATTCCAAAAGGCGCGGATGCACTCTATCTTCCCGGCGGTTATCCCGAACTTTATTTAGAGAAGCTTTCTTCAAACAAGAGCATGTTAAGCTCGATCAAAGAGGCTTATGAGAATTCAATGCCATTCTTTGCGGAATGCGGCGGTTTCATGTATCTTAATAAAAGCATTGAAGACAAAGAGAAGAACAAATTCGATACGGTCGGAATAATAGATGCCGAATGTACTTATATGGGCAAGTCGGTAAGATTCGGTTATATCGAACTTAAAGAAAAGACCGCGAACTTTCTTCCTGAAGGAGAGAAGATCAAAGGTCATGAATTCCATTATTATGACAGCACGCGAAACGGTGAGAGCGCAAAAGCGGTCAAGCCTGTTTCGGGTAAGGAATATGACTGCGTGATCGAGAATGAAAACTCATGGATGGGATTTGCTCATTTATATTTCCCTTCCAATCCGGAATTTGCACGAAACTTTGTAAGTAAAGCGGCCGTATATCATAAAAACGCACAACCGGAAATATCGGACGGCCTTGAATAAAAGGGGATTTATCATGGAGAACTCATATAAGTTTTTTAAAAATACGGATTGTAAATACTATCCCTGCCATAAAGGGATCGAAGAAATAAACTGCCTTTTCTGCTACTGTCCCCTATACAGGCTTGAAAATTGCCCGGGGAATCCTAAATACAAGGATAAAGACGGCAAAAAGATAAAGGTCTGTACCGACTGCACATTCCCCCATCAAAGCGAAAACTATGAGAAAATAAACGAAATTTTCAAGAATCTCTAAATAACGCAAGTTATTGTACCCTCAACCCTAAAATGTTATAATTATTGGGTTGAGGGGATTTTTATTTCAGGGAGATTTTTATGAAATTAAGAAGCATTAAGAATAACTTGATAAAAGGAATCGCAAAGGCAGCAGCTGCGGCTTTGTCTTTGAATATATTATTGTTAAGTGCATGCGTGGGATTACCCTCGGGTGATAACGGCAAGGATGACGATTCTCAGAATCACGCAGCAGTTTCCGAAATAGAAAGCGGAACCAAGGATACGGATAACGAAGACACAGCCAAGCCCGACAACAAAACCGGGAACGATTCCGATGGCAAAGATAAAGAACAAACTGACGCAGGAAATGAGACCGTAAAAGAAGGGGATCCGGACGATCCCGAAAAACCGGACGAAAAAGATAAGGATAAAGCCGGGATCAAACTGCAGGATGACGGTTTCGGAATTCCCGAAAAGAAAACATTTGCCGCCAGGGCAGCAGGTCTTTACAGGATTTACTCTTCCGACGGTTATGACAAGGGATGTCTGGAAATCTACGACATCGGCGATAATCTTTACGGTTTTTATTCGGGATACGGATATGCGGGACTTGAGTTTTTCGCAACGGATGCCGATGGCTTTGCATCAGAAGATGCCGAATCTGTTGAGGTTAAGATCGTGACTTTTGATACTGCGGCCGAATACTGGTCAAAAGGCATGCCGGCAGAACTGACCATGACATTAACGGATGAAGGAATAGAACTTTCGAAATATCAGTCCGAATCGGGATATCTGCCTTTTGATGAGGATGCAAAACTTATGCGTACCGATGAAGAGATGGGCATGCTTGACGGCTTTGCTTACAGATCGGACGAGATCGATATTAAGAAAGAATTAAAAACTGCAAAGATCAAAACCTTAAGCGAGCTTCCCGAAGGCCTTGCAGGTGCATGGATCCTTTTGGGCGACATAGAATCCGGAATAATCATGGAACTTACCGAGGACGGTCTTGTTCAGATCTATCTTAAGAACTTAAACGAACCCGTTCTTTTATTAAGAGGACAGTATGCCGTAGGCTCTAAGAAGATAAACGGCGGATACAACATCTACATGAACCTTGTTCAGTTCGGATACGGTTCTCCGGATGTTCAGAAATATTGCTTATGTTATACCTTTGATGAGAATGATTACATGTTGTGCCTTGAGGGGGATGAAGACTTCGGACCCGACCTGGTATGGGACAGTGCGGCATTCGTTCCTTTTGACAAGAGCAATTATGCGAGAAAATATCACGATGAATATTCGATGGCGGATAAGTACAACGAGATAAACAGAGAATATATTTCGGAAGACGGATTAATGCTTGTATTAAACGATGACAGTACTTTTATGATCTACGACTCCGAAGATCTTTCAAATCTGGAATCATTTGTTGAGGGAAGATATGAAGAGAATCCCGGCGGACTGTCGTTATATATTTTCAGTTACGAGGACGGAAGCGAGGATTATTACGGTGCCGTAACTTTCATTGATGCGAGAACCGTTCAGCTGGGAATCTATTCGACAAAAGAAACAATCACATTAAAACCCTGCAATTAATATATTGCAAAACGGAGACGAAATGGAATCAACATTAAGAAGAACATGGTCTGAGATCAATCTGGATGTTCTTAAAAACAATTACGAGATCATTAAAAAGAAGATCGGAGACAACGTTAAGTTTCTCGGAGTAGTCAAAGCGGATGCTTACGGACACGGTTCGATAAACGTAGCCAAGACGCTTGAAGAAGCAGGTGCCGATTATCTTGCGGTAAGCAGTATCGATGAAGCAATGGAACTTCGTTTAAACGATATCAGAATGCCGATACTTATTCTCGGACACACGCCCAAAGAACAGGTTTCAAGACTTATTGAATATAACATTACCCAGGCTGTTACATGTAAGGCAAAAGCAGTTGAATATTCCGAAGAGGCTGTAAGGATCGGGAAGACCTTAAAGATTCACATTAAGGTTGATACCGGAATGTCGAGACTCGGTTACCTCTGCGAAGGTAATTTCTTCGACACAGGCGTAAAAGGCATATGCGAAGCTCTTAACATGCAGGGCCTTTATGCGGAAGGAATATTCACTCATTTCGCCGTGGCGGATGAAGAGGGAGAAGAGGACCTTGAATACACGATGCATCAGTACAAACTTTTCACCGATGTATGCAGGGAAGTTGAGAGGATATCGGGAAGAAGATTTGAGATAAAGCATTGTGCCAATACCGGCGCGGTTGCAAGATTCCCCGAAACATATCTCGATATGGTGCGTCCCGGACTGCTTTTATACGGCTACGGTCCCTATGCAAAACAGATGGGCCTTAAACCCGTAATGACACTTAAGACAACTGTATCAACGATAAAGATATATCCCGAAGGAACGCATATAAGTTACGGCGGAATATATGTAACGGACAAGACAACGAGAGTCGGAGTACTTCCTTACGGATATGCTGACGGATTCTTAAGAAGTCTTTCAAACAAATGCTCTTTGATGACCGCGGACGGACCTGCAAGAGTATGCGGTAAGATCTGCATGGATATGTGTATGATAGACATAACTGATATGATGAATGTCGAAGTCGGAAGCGAGATCGAGATATTCGGTGAAAAGAATTCGATCGACGAACTCTCCGCCATTGCGGGAACGATTCCTTACGAACTTACATGTGCGGTAAGCAAGAGAGTTCCCAGAAAATATATTAAAGACGGTAAGATAATCGAGCAGGAATTAATGCTCAGAATGTAAAGAGGTAAATATGTTAAGAATCAACGAAAACACAAAGATCGGAGAATTATTAAAAGCATGTCCCGAAGCTGCGGGAATCCTTCAGAATATGGGAATGCACTGCCCCGGATGCCCTTCGGCTCAGGGCGAGACGCTTGAGGAAGCCTGCATGGTGCATGATATGGATGTCGATTCTCTGATCGAGGACTTAAAAGGATTTTTGGAAAACATGTAAAGAAAACGGAGGGGGATTATGAAGACGCTTTTGAAAAACGCCAAAGTGGTTAACGTTTTTACCGAAAGTATCGAAGAGAGCAATGTGCTTATCGAGGACGATAAGATAATCGGAGTCGGAGATTATTATACCGACGCAGATGCGGATATTGTCGAGGATATTGATGGTAAATATATCTGTCCCGGTTTTATCGACGGACACATTCATATCGAGAGTACCATGATGGTGCCTCATTCTCTGGCTTCAAGCGTTCTTCCTCACGGAACCACAAGCGTGGTCACCGACCCTCACGAGATCGCCAACGTATGCGGCATTGACGGAATTAAATACATGCTTGAGATGAGTGAGGATATTCCTCTTCACGTATATGTGATGATCCCTTCCTGCGTTCCGGCAACATGCTTTGATGAAGCGGGTGCGGTATTAAATGCAGAGGATGTTGAAGATCTTTACAAAGAAGAAAGAGTCATCGGACTTGCGGAAATGATGAATTATCCCGGTGTTATCTTTAACGATGCACCCACCATGGATAAGATACATTCATGCACCGCAAAGGGACTTCCCGTGGACGGTCATGCTCCGCTTCTTACGGGAAAAGACCTGGATAAATATGTTTCGGCCGGAATTCATACCGACCATGAATGTTCTGCGGTAGAAGAAGCCAAAGAGAAGATTTCAAAGGGCCAGTGGATCATGATAAGACAGGGCTCGGCAGCAAAGAATCTCGAGAAACTTCTTCCTCTTTTTGAATCGCCTTTTTATCAGAGATGCCTTCTTGCAACGGATGACAGAAACCCCGCCGATATCATTTACGAAGGTCATATAGACAATATCCTGCGACTTGCGATCAAAGCAGGCAAAGACCCGGTAAGAGCGATCAAGATGGCGACACTTAATCCTGCGGAGTGCCATAACATTAAGTATACGGGTGCTGTTGCTCCGGGTTATTTCGCAGATATTCTTATCCTTGATGATCTAAATGAGATCAGTATTAAAGACGTATATTCACACGGCAAGAAAGTTGTTTGTGAAGGAAAGGTTAATGAATTCCACATTCCCGAAGCTCAGGATATGATCACGGGAAGCGTAATGAATTCATTCCACATGAAAGATGTTACGCCCGAAGATTTCATTATCGAAGCACAGGATAAAAAATGTAGGGTCATCGAAGTTATCCCGGGCGAAATACTCACTAAGGAAATTGATGAGTATATTGATTTTACGAAAGATAACGGAATAGATGTCGACAAAGACATATTAAAACTTGCGGTTATCGAAAGACATAAAGATACGGGACATAAAGGAGTGGGCTTTATAAGCGGAATAGGTTTAAAAGCCGGTGCTCTTGCGGGAAGCGTATCACATGATTCGCATAACCTGATCGTTATCGGAACCAACGAAGAGGACATGGCATTTGCAGCCAATTACATTAAGAAGATCGGCGGCGGACTTGCGGTTGTAAAGGAAAAGGAAGTCCTTGCAAAAGTCAAACTTCCGGTTGCAGGTCTAATGAGTGCCGAATCGGCTGAAAAGATCGCCGAAGACAACAGGATTTTAAGAGAAAAAGCAAACGAACTCGGAATCAACGAAGGAATCGAGCCTTTCATGAATATGGCATTCGTAAGCCTTCCGGTCATTCCGTCGCTTAAGATGACCACGCAGGGACTGGTGGATGTCGATAATTTCAAGAGAGTGGGTTTGTTTGCTGACTGAGTAACATACAGGAGAAGCTCATGATTTACAGATCGCTTGCATTAGTCAGCATGGCGACATTTTATATCATTTACTTTGTTAAACTTTTCCTTCAGAAAAAAAGAGGGATAAAGGTATATAAACTTGCGCATAAAGAAAAGAGAAACAGATCCGATGTGATCGAGATCCTTTTAAAGGCCGTCTCATTTACGCTTCCGGTTCTGGAACTGATAAGCATTATGATCGGCAGATCATACCTTCCTATAATGGGGAAAGTAGTGGGAGTATATCTGGCGGTATTTGCGGACTTTCTGTTCTTAAACGCTGTCGTTGCGATGAAGGACTCATGGCGTGTCGGAGTTGCAAAGGATGAAAAAGACAGGAAGCTTGTAACAAACGGAATATATAAGTTTTCAAGAAACCCCGCATTCCTTGCTTTTGATCTTTTATATATCGGAATAGTTTTAATGTACTGCAATATTCCGTTGATCGTTTTAACGACTATCGCTCTGATCGTTTTTCATCTTCAGATCCTTAACGAAGAAAAGTTTCTTGAGGAAACTTTAAAAGATGAATACACGGAATACAAAAAAAGAGCGGGAAGATATATCGGATACGGAAAACTTTCCTTTTTGTCCGTAAGAATGTATGCATACTTCATTCTGTTTATCTGGTGTGTTTTTTATACGATAACGCTTCTTTTATACGCAGGACCGTTCCTTTCGTGGATCTGGATATGGCTTCTTATCGGAGCATTTGCCTTCTTAAGATTCATGATGCTCAAATGGGCGATAGACAAAGACAAGAGATTAAAAATTCCGAAATTCATAAAGGTGATCTACTATATTGTATTTGCCTTTTCGCTGACAGTGTTTTCGGTTGTGGAATTCAATATATTTAAGGCCATGAATGCAGAACCGGAGAAGGATCTTGATTACGTGATAGTTCTCGGAGCCGGCGTAAACGGAACCACACCTTCAAAGCCTCTGGCCAAAAGGATCGAAGAAGGCTATATCTATATGTCCGATAATCCGGACACATTGCTCATAGCATCCGGCGGAAAAGGAATAATGGAATCCATTTCGGAAGCCGAATGCATTAAGAATGAACTTGTGAAACTCGGCATAGACGAATCAAGGATCATTCTCGAAGACAGATCTACAAGCACGATTGAGAATCTTAAGTTTTCAAAAGAGATAATCAATGACGATAAATGCAGGGTAGGGATCATCACCAACAGTTTCCACGAATACCGTGCGGGACTTATAGCGAGGGAGGCAGGATACGAGGACATGTATTCCGTTCCCGCAGCAACGCTTTTTCCCGTAGGGATCCACTATATGTTAAGAGAATTCTTCGGAGTTGTGAGACTCTGGATGGAATACGGCAAAGTGATTCTTTAATAAAGGCAACATGTTAACAACAAAATTTATGGAGAACAGAATGGACGAGATCAAAAAGGTACACCTTGGCAAAGCAAAATGCGCGATCGATCTGGGCGACGGATCCGAGAGAGGCGAATATGTCGATCAGGATTATATTTTAAATGTTCTGGGACGCCCGATGAGAGCGATCTCTTTGATGACTTCCTATTATCCTCTTGATGAGGCTTTTCCGAAGAGAGCTCATGATGCTTTTTCCGATCAGGAAATAACTTTTCAGTGGGATTATCCTTACGATGATTACGAGACTTACAAAGGCGGTCTTATAGGACAGCTTGATAAGGAACCTTTTAACTGGATGAGAGATGTCCGCCGTCACGGACAGGATGTCTGCCTTACCGTTACAATGGATCCGAACGTATCGGACGAACATATAAAAGCAATGGCCAAAGATCTTTCGACATTCGGAAGAGTGATGCTTCGTGTTAACCATGAAGCGGGCGGAGACTGGTTTTCTTTTACAAAGAGAGCGACTTATAAAGAGATCGGGGATTTCTTCGCTCATGTCTGCGATATCTTCCACGAAGAGGCAAAAAATGTCAAACTGATCCTCTGTTTAAACGGCTTATCGGGCGACGGTGACGGAAGGATAGAAAAAGAAGACGAATTCACATCGGCGATCAAAGCAACCGATATCTTTTCGATGGACCGTTATATGTCGCTTCACTGGGGATGGCCCTATGATGTCGCATGTAAAGAGACAAAGAACTATTACAGGGAAACCGTTAAGAATATCTAGGATATGGGCAAGGCATGCGCCAAAAGATTTGAAGTCGTGGCCGGCGAGAGGCGCCCGATGGTGCTTTCCGAGATGAATGCGGACGGCGATGTTACGGGACCTTATGATCAGAGTAAGATGTTAAAAGACTTCTGCGAAATGCTTAAGGCTGATGACGAAAACTGGCTTGAAGGCTTTACTTTCTATCAGTTCAGGGACAGAGGAAGACTCGGACTTGAGTGGGAGGATCCGAATAATGCCGAGGTAGGCATCAGACTTCCGGTTATGGATGCTTTTAAGGAGATCATTAATGACGAATTCTTCATGCCGTCAATGGATGAGAAAGAAGAGATCATGCTTCCCGTTAAATTAAGATGGGGAGGCGCAGAAGATTCCGACGGACTTGCGATCCCCGTGAAATTTGAGAACGAACCCGTTTTCTGTGAGGCTTATTTTGAAGATGAGTTAAAAGACGCGAACCTCATGATGGAAATAAACGGCCGCTGGTTTTATAAGGCGCCGGGTGTGGCTTTCATCGATTTCATGCCCGCTTTCTTCGAGGGCGGAAAGGTTAAGGATAAAACCCTGACATTAAAACTCTTTGCGCCTCCGGCATCCGGCGAAAATGAAGTCGGAGCAGGGGAAGACTGGAACATAAACTATTATTACGAAATAAAGAAATTACCGAAGATCAGAGTGGAATATTCACCGGTAATTTAATAAGATAAGACAAAAATAAGAATCGGGCGGGCGTTAATTTCATTTGTAACGCATCGCCCGTTTGTGGTATAATTAAGTTTGATATTATCAAAAAGAATCATTGGATTCAAAGAAAGAATTCGGAGAAAAAAGTATGGAAAGAATCATTACCAGTTTATTGGAAACGGATGCTTACAAATTCTCGATGGGACAGGCGATCTATCACCAGTTCAGCGACTATAAAACGACATGGGATTTCAAATGCCGCAATACGGATGTGCATTTTACTCCCGAAATGGTTGAGGAGATCAAGAACCAGATAAGACTGTACTGTGATTTAAGATTCAAGGAAGATGAACTGGAATACCTTCACAACATTAAATGGATCAAGGGTTCGTATGTTGATTTCTTAAGACTCTGGAAACCCAGATACGAAGATTTTGAGATAACCGATCAGGCAGAGTGCGGTCTTGCGATCGAGACCAAAGGAACTTGGCTTAACACATCCATGTATGAGATCCCCACACTTGCGATCGTCAACGAAGTTTATTTCAGAATGGCATATGATTACGATGAACTTTTTAAGAGCTTCAGAGAACGTCTTGCAAATAAGGTTTCCAAACTTGAGAGCGGAATCTATGAGATCAGTTCTTTCTCCGAGTTCGGTATGAGAAGAAGACTTTCGGCAGAAGCACAGGATCTGGCAGTCAGATCCTTAAAGAACGGAAAACTTCGCAATTCCACTTTTGTCGGAACATCGAATGTATATCTGGCTAAGAAATACGGGATCACTCCCGTCGGAACAATGGCGCATGAATGGATCATGTGCGTCGGACAGGGCAATCATAAACATAACCCGGCATACTCTAACTGGTACGCACTTGATGCGTGGGTAAAAGAGTACGGAGTGTTAAACGGAACCGCATTGACAGATGCGATCACGACCAAATGCTTCTTAAAGGATTTCCAGCTGACATATTCGACACTCTTTTCGGGATGCCGTCATGACTC
>CACZOG010000176.1 GCA_902782715.1 uncultured Lachnospiraceae bacterium
AAAGGAAAAGTCAGATCGATGGATCGGGACTATACGGATTATTTTATAAAAGAAACGGATGGACTTTCGGCATGCGGATACAGATCGGGGTATGCGGGAGAAGTTTTATATATAGATAATTATGTTTTTTTCAATTCGCTTCTCGGAGTGATCGGTGTGCTGTTTACCTGTGTTCCGATCGCGCTTCTGATAATTACTCCGACAGCAAGAAAACCGGTCAACACATTCAGTGCTTTTGACAAGGTGTTTGTTGCGGCAGATATTATAGCCATATTTGCAGGGTTATTTATTATCGGGTATACGATAACGTTTTTGTTCTGATCGTTAAAAAATAAAATCAAAAAAATTGCATAAAGGTTCTTGACACAAAAAATAAAAAGGGTGTATAGTACACGCAAATGAGCAAAGGTGTTCGTTTAAACACAGTCGTGTTTGAATGAGCGCCTTTTTTGTTTTTTGTTTTAAAATCTATTTTCTGAAAATACGGAAGGATGAAAAAATGATGATGAAGAGAGAAGGCGAAGTAAGAATACCGTCAGGATGTGCGATAGCTGCGGTAATCTCTAAAGAAGGAAAAAGAATGTCCGGCCAGAAGATCTATGAGTGTATGAAACCCATGCACGACCGTTCCAACGGTCTTGGCGGCGGATTCGCAGGATACGGAATCTATCCCGAATACAAAGACCTCTATGCTTTTCATATGTTTTTTGATGACAGGGATACAAGAAAACTCTGCGAAGCTTTTCTTAAAGAAAGATTTGAAATAGTTCAGTCTGAAATTATTCCCACAAGAAAAATTCCCGAGATCACAAACGAACCTATCATATGGAGATATTTCGTTGCTCCTCTAAAAAGCATGACAGAAAAAATGCAGATAGATGAGAAGGAATTCGTTGCACGGACCGTAATGAAGATCAACACCCAAATGAAGGGTGCATACGTTTTCTCAAGCGGCAAAAACATGGGAACCTTCAAAGCTGTCGGTTTCCCCGAAGATGTCGGAGTTTTCTATAAACTCGAAGAGTACGAAGGTTATTCCTGGACGGCTCACGGAAGATATCCGACCAACACTCCCGGCTGGTGGGGCGGCGCACATCCGTTCACACTTCTCGATTATTCAATAGTACATAACGGCGAGATCTCTTCCTATGATGCAAACAGAAGATTCATCGAAATGTTCGGTTACAAATGCAATCTTCAGACAGATACGGAAGTAATAACATATATCATGGACTACCTGATCCGTGTAAAGAAGTTAACTCTTAAGGAAGCCGCAACGGTTATCGCAGCGCCTTTCTGGAGCACGATCGAAGGTAAAGAAGATATGGAAGAAAAAGAAAGACTCGAGTATTTAAGAAAACTTTTCCCGAGCCTTCTGGTTACCGGTCCTTTCTCGATAGTACTTGGTTTCGACGGAGGACTCATGGCGCTTAACGACAGATTAAAACTCCGTTCGATGGTTGTGGGCGAGAAAGACGACAAAGTCTATATCGCCAGCGAGGAAGCTGCGATCAGAACAATGGAGCCCGATGCGGAAAAGATCTGGGCGCCTGCAGGCGGTGAACCTGTAATCGTAAAAGTAAAGGATGGTGCATATTAATGAGTATTCAATATATATATCCGGAATTCGAAGTGATCCGAAACGAAAATCGATGCATTGCCTGCAGAGTATGCGAAAGGCAATGCGCCAATGAAGTACATTCATATAATGAAGATAAAAAAGTGATGATAAGTGACGAGAGCAAATGTGTCAATTGCCAGAGATGCGTTTCGCTCTGTCCTACCAGAGCTTTAAAAATTGTTAAAAGCGATTGTACGTTAAGAGAAAATGCCAACTGGCAGAACGATACGATCAAAGAGATCTACAAGCAGGCCGGAAGCGGCGCAGTACTGCTTTCTTCAATGGGTAATCCCAAATCATTTCCTGTTTACTGGGATAAGATTTTAATCAATGCTTCTCAGGTTACCAACCCTCCCATCGATCCTCTTCGTGAGCCGATGGAAACGAAGGTTTTCTTAGGTAAAAAACCTGATGTGATCCAAAGAGACGAAAACGGAAATATCAAATGTGAAATGCCTCCCCAGATAGAACTTTCAATGCCGGTAATGTTCTCGGCAATGAGTTACGGTTCAATAAGCTACAATGCTCACGCATCACTCGCAAGAGCTGCTACGGAACTCGGAATCCTTTATAACACCGGTGAGGGCGGACTTCACGAAGACTTCTATGTATACGGGCCCAACACTATCGTTCAGGTCGCATCGGGAAGATTCGGAGTTCATGAAGATTATCTTTCCGCAGGTGCGGCTATAGAGATAAAGATGGGCCAGGGTGCAAAGCCCGGTATCGGCGGCCACCTGCCCGGTGCGAAGATCGTCGGAGACGTATCCAAGACAAGAATGATCCCCGAAGGTTCCGATGCGATCTCACCCGCACCCCATCATGACATCTATTCAATTGAAGATTTAAGACAGTTAGTCTTTTCATTAAAAGAAGCAACCGAATACAAAAAGCCTGTTATCGTTAAAGTTGCTGCGGTTCACAATATTGCGGCGATCGCGAGCGGTATCGCACGAAGCGGTGCGGACATAATCGCGATAGACGGTTTCAGAGGCGGTACCGGTGCTGCTCCCACAAGGATAAGAGACAACGTGGGTATTCCCATTGAACTTGCTTTGGCAGCAGTCGATCAGAGACTTCGTGATGAAGGAATAAGAAACAATGTTTCACTTGTTGTCGGCGGTTCAATAAGAAGTGCATCGGATGTGATCAAGGCAATAGCTCTCGGTGCAGACGCTTGTTACATCGCGACCGCAGCGCTTCTGGCATTGGGATGCCACCTTTGCAGAACATGTCAGAGCGGTAAGTGCAACTGGGGTATCGCTACACAGAGACCTGATCTTGTAAAGAGACTTAATCCAGATATCGGAAGTGAGAGACTTGTTAATCTTATGAATGCTTGGCGTCATGAGATCAAGGAACTCATGGGCGGAATGGGAATCAACTCGATCGAAGCCTTAAGAGGCAACAGACTGATGCTTCGCGGAGTCGGACTTAACGAAAAAGAACTCGAGATCCTCGGAATATCACATGCAGGTGAATAAAGATTTCCTTATTAATAAAAAAGATCAAAAGAGGTTAACGATGAAAAGAGTATATGTAAATGAAGAATGGTGCTTAGGCTGCCATTTATGCGAATACAATTGTGCTTTTGCCAACTCAGGTTTAAAAGACATGGCAGATGCCCTTAAAGGAAAGAACATTTTCCCGAGAATCCATGTCGAGGGTGATGAAAAGATTTCCTATGCGGTATCCTGCAGACACTGCGAAGATCCTTTGTGTATAAAGAGCTGTATCGCCGGTGCTATAAGCAAGGTTGACGGGATCGTAACGGTTGACAGATCCAAATGTGTCGGATGCATGACATGTATTTTAGTCTGTCCCTACGGTGCCCTTGCTTTAGGAGAAGAAGGCACAATGCAGAAGTGCGAACTCTGCGCAAAGAACTCCTGCGGTGAACCCGCATGCGTTACGGGATGCCCGAACAAAGCGATCGTTTTTGAAGACAGAGGTTAATTCGATAAAGAACGGATGGTATGAATATGAACGAATACGTAATAATCGGCAATTCGATTGCCGCAGTAGGATGTGTTGAAGGCATAAGAAAATATGATAAGGAAGGAAAGATAACGATCCTTTCCAAAGAAAATCACAAGGTTTATGCAAGACCGCTTATTTCTTATTATCTTGAAAAGAAGACGGACCTTCAGAGAATAAATTACAGAAGCGGATCTTTTTACGAGGATGAAAAAGTCGAACTTCTTTTAGGCGAAAGTGCAGCGAAGATCGATACCGCATCCAAAAAAGTTTTGACCGATTCGGGAAAAGAGATCCCTTATACAAAGGTATGTGTTGCAACAGGTTCTTCACCCTTTGTTCCTCCCATGGAAGGACTTGAAAATGTTGAAAAGAAATTCTCTTTTATGACTATCGACGATTCGCTTGAACTTGAGAAAACAATTGATAAAACAAGCAGGGTTCTTATCGTCGGAGCAGGTCTTATCGGACTTAAATGCGCCGAAGGAATAAAGGACCTGGCAGGAAGCATTACCGTATGCGACCTTGCAGACAGAGTTCTCTCAAGTATCCTTGATGCAGAGTGCGCGGCATTTGTTCAAAAGGGTCTCGAAGCAAACGGAATAGAGTTTTTCTTATCCGACAGTGTTGCTAAATTCGAAGCGAACAAAGCATACATGAAGAGCGGCAAGGAAGTAGACTTTGATGTTTTGGTCCTTGCGATCGGTGTAAGAGCAAACATTTCATTAATAAAAGATATAGGCGGCGAAACAAACAGAGGAATCGTTATCAATGAAAAGTCCGAAACCTCAATCCCTGATGTATATGCAGCCGGTGACTGCGCGGAAGGTTTTGATTCTTCGATCGGTGCAAAAAGAGTACTTGCACTTCTTCCGAACGCTTACATGCAGGGACATGCGGCAGGCGTAAACATGGCGGGAGGCGAAGAAGTATTTGACAAGGCGATCCCCATGAACTCGATCGGCTTCTTCGGCACTCACATCATGACAGCAGGAACATACGAAGGAGAGATGATCGAAGAGAAAGATGATGTTACTCTCAAGAGATTTTTCGTAAAAGACAATAAGCTTGTCGGATACATGCTAATAAATGATGTAGGACGTGCAGGCATATACACTTCGTTGGTCAGGGAAAAGGTTTCTCTCGATACCGTGGATTTCGAACTGCTTAAGAAAGTGGCTACGACATTCGCCTTTTCGAAGGAAAATCGTGGAAAAAAATTCGGAGGTGTGGTATAAAAATGTTAATTGACGCAAAAGAACTCGGTTATAAAGAAATAAACGAAAAGATCCGTGAAAGCGGAAAAGAATGTGAGATCGTCGGAGCACTCGGCCAGAGATTTATCGCAGCCGGAATGTCAGGCAAGACGATCAGTATCGACGGCGTTCCGGGCAATGCACTCGGCGCATATTTAAACGGTGCTTCGATAAAGGTTAAAGCCAACGCGCAGGATGCAGTCGGTGATACGATGAACGACGGCCTTATCGTGGTCGGCGGAAACATCGGAGATGCTGCGGGATATGCAATGCGCGGCGGTAAGATCTTCGTTAAAGGCGATGCGGGATATCGTGCGGGCATTCACATGAAAGCTTACAAAGAGAAGATCCCCGTAATGATCATCGGAGGTCGTGCGGGCAGTTTTCTCGGCGAATACCAGGCCGGCGGCATAATAGTCGTTCTCGGTCTTAAGAATGAATCCGCTCACGATAATTCGGGGAAAATAGTAGGATATTTCCCCTGCACTGGTATGCACGGCGGTAAAATGTACCTTCGTTCGGACTGCGAAGGGATCAAGTTCCCGGGACAGGTTAATGTTGCCCATGCCAAAGGAAAAGACCTTGATGAATTAAAAGAATATATCGGGGAGTATTGCGAAGAATTCGGATTAAATGCTGACGAGATACTCGATGCGGACTTTACGGTTGTAACGCCCGACAGCAAGAATCCTTACAAGCAGATGTATGTTGCCAATTAATAATTGGCAACAGAGGTTACGAAAGGAAGATGGAAAATGAAGTACTCTTATGATGAGGTAATTCAATTTGTTTATGAGGAAGACGTAAAATTCATACGTCTTGCTTTTTGTGATGTGTTCGGAAAACAGAAAAACATATCGATAATGCCCGACGAACTCGAGAGGGCATTTAAATACGGAATCGTTTTCGATGCATCGGCAATAGTCGGATTCGGCGATGAAATGAATTCGGATCTTTTGATCCATCCCGATCCCGAAACATTATCATTCCTTCCGTGGAGACCTGAACACGGCAAAGTTGTAAGAATGTACTCGACGATCACATATCCGGACGGAACTCCTTTCGAATGCGATACAAGAAGCATACTCATCAATGCTGTCAATAAAGCAAAAGAAGAGGGCTATACATTTAACTTCGGCGCTGAGCAGGAGTTTTATCTTTTTAAACTCGACGAAAAAGGAAAACCCAGTGAAGAGACCTGCGATGAAGCGGGATACATGGATATCGCTCCCGATGAAAAGGGTGAAAATATAAGAAGAGAGATATGCTTGACACTTGAGCAGATGGGCATTAAACCCGAGAGCTCGCATCACGAAGAAGGTCCCGGACAGAACGAGATCGACTTTAAATATTCGGATGCTCTTTCCGCAGCCGACAATGCTATGACATTCCAGACTGTTGTTAAAACGGTAGCTTCAAGAAACGGTATGTATGCCGATTTCTCGGCAAAACCCATTCCCGGAAAACCCGGAAACGGATTCCATATCAATATGTCCGTTAAGCCCGATAATGACGATACAAACATGAAGCTCATGATGGCAGGAGTTCTTGATAAGATCTCCGATATGACGGCTTTCCTTAACCCTACGGACAATTCCTACGAAAGATTTGGCGAGCATAAAGCTCCCGCTTATATAACATGGTCGAGCGAGAACAGATCACAGCTTGTAAGAATTCCCGCCGCCAGAGGAGAATACAGACGTATCGAACTCAGATCTCCCGATCCCACAACCAATCCTTACCTTGCTTTTGCACTGCTTATCTACGCAGGTCTTCACGGAATCAAGGATAATCTTGAGATTCCCGAAGAGGCAAGATTCAACCTTTACAAAGAGGGCGAGGAAGTTCTTAAGAATTACAAGACCCTGCCCAAGACAAGGGACAAAGCGGTAAGGATCGCTTTGGAAAGTTCATTCATAAGAGAACATATTCCCATGGAAATTCTCGATATCTACTCGAATGAACGCTGATTAAAATCTTTTAAAAATATTCCGGAAAGGAGGAGAGCCATATGAGTCTTGAAGTTCGTGCGTACAGTGTCCTTATTGTATCCGCGGCCGATAAATTTAACAGCGTAATATCTGAAATGCTCTCCGAAGCCGGATACAGGGATATATGTTTTGAATCGAGTATAAGCGCCGCACAAAGGGCTTTTTCGGAAAAAAGTTACGATTTCATCATTATAAACTCGCCGCTTCCCGACGATGTAGGATCGAGATTTGCGATCGATATCTGTACCTCGGGCAGCAGTGTCGCACTTCTTATCGTAAGAACGGATATATATGATGAAATAAACGAAAAAGTGTCTAAGCACGGCGTTTTTGTTATGGCCAAACCCATGAG
>CACZOG010000177.1 GCA_902782715.1 uncultured Lachnospiraceae bacterium
TCGCCTGACAATATAATAATGAAGTTCCTTTCCCTCTTCTGCGACTGGATGCTTTTGAATCTGCTTTTCCTTTTATGCTCTCTTCCTATATTTACGATAGGTGCTTCCATAACCGCGCTCTACAGTGTGATCTTCAAGAAGCTTCACAGAGAAGAACCGCCGGTCCCCAAAACATTCTTCGCGGAATTTAAGAAGAACTTCAAACAGGCAACGCTTTTCTGGATCCCGTACCTTCTGATCCTTGCCTTTTTACTGGGTGATGTTTATGTGGCTCATTGGGTCATAGATGAAAGTTTCAGATTCCTTCAGTATCCCTGTGCGATTCTTTTCTTCCTCATCCTTTGTGCTACCGTATTCGTATTCCCCCAGATGGCACTTTTCGAATCTCCGACAAAGAAGATCTTAAAGAACTCCGCGCTCCTTGCGGTTGCGAACTTTCCTATAGTATTTACCGTAATAATAGTCCATGTTTTACTGTTTCTGATCGCATCGCTTTCACCCAAGGCTACTTTTATAGTGCTTTCCATAATGATATTCTTCGGATTCGGCGCCCTGGCATACATATTCTGTATCTTCTACAGAAAAATGTTCCTTAAGGTCTTAAACGCCTCAAACAAGAAAGACGGAGAAAATGAAGAAGAACAGGAAATATCCGAAGAAGATTCTCCGATCTGATCCTGTTCTTTCCATATATGTATAAAGCTTTTATTCAGACGCACTTTCATCGGGCGTCTGTTTTTTTACGTAATCACTTCCCTCTGTGCACTTTGAGAGAACCCACTCCATAAAAGGTTTTACGGCATCCGGATGTGTGGCGGAATCAAAGGAAGCCATCACAGGCGGTATATCATCGGTGAATTCACCTAAGAATTCACAGTCATCCACATAAAATCCGACGGGGATCTCGTTGTAGTCGTCGGCAATATACCGGTAGATCCTGCTTTCGTGCTCTTTTAAGAATTCTTCATCGAAGATTTCCCTTAAATCCTTAGTTGCATCGGATTCCGAATAAATGTCTGCCACCCAGGGACTTGTAAATACAACGTCAACCCTTCCGGCCATAACCATTGCGTTGAACTTGGTCATGGAAGCCATGGAAGAATCATCGACCTTAGCAGCCATCTCGATATTGTTGGGATAGCTGAAATTGTATTCAACCCTTATCGGGTACTTATCGGCTTCAATACCGGTTTCGGCCGGATAATCTTTCTCGATCGCTGCGATGGCATCAAATACATTCGATGTATTCATTATCGAAACCTCGAGGGATTTCTCGCTGTTTTCATCTATATAGGTAGTAACAAATATGACGATTATCGTTATTACTATTACAGGGATGATAACAAACCACTTGTAATATTCCCAGAAGAACTCTAATTTTCTTAAAAAGTTAAACCACGGGGTATCGGGCCAGTCCCTGCTTTTAAGCTCAACTTCCTCTTTCTTGTCAAAGTCTTTGATCCTCGCTTCCTTTATCTCAAGGATCTCTTCTTCATCGGGTGCAACGAATTCGTCTTTTACGCTGTCATCCTCTGCAGAAGTTTTTGTCTCTTCACCGGGCTTTTGCGTTTTAAGACTGTCGGCTTTCGTATTCTTATTCTGTTTTGCTGCCCGATCCTTATCGGGTGTGTTGTTTTTCCTGTTCTTTTTCATATTGTTGCTCATCTGATTTCCAAAATGCCTCGTAAAAAAAGATCCTTACTTAATAGAAGAGGCTTTTAAAACATTTTTTGAGGGATGCGAAGCCGCACCCCTCTTAAACAGTATATCTGACTTTGTTTATTTTACAACCGCAATTTAAATTTCATATTAACTGCCGCCGGGTAATTTCAGAAGTCTGATCGCGTGTGTTAAATTGAAATCTTAACGGGAGCCGCCTTTAAAAGCGCCGCGCTTCTTGAATCGGGCTGTGAGAATCCCACGTATATATCCGCTCCGTTCCCGGTCACGCTTCTTATGCCTTCATCGTCCACGGTCGTAAATGCATATGCGCCAAGATCTATCTCAACAGTCTTTTCTTCACCTGCCGCTAGAGAAATTCTCTTGAAAGCACTTAATTTGGTATTTAACACCTCATCCTTGGTTCCGTTAACGTGAACATATACCTGAAGCACTTCATCTGCAGCGAAGTTACTTGAATTCTTTACCTTTACGTTTATCTTTAATCCGTCAGCCGCGGCTTTGGTGAAATCATTTGTATCCGCCTGCGCACTTTCAACACTGATATCAGCATATGAAAGTCCGTATCCGAAAGGATATAAAGGCTCTTTTTCAAGGAATCTGTAGGTTCTTCCCTTCATTGAATAATCCTCGAATTCGGGCATTCCTTCCAGATCTTTATAGAATGTAAGAGGAAGCTTGCCCGAAGGTGAATATTCACCGAAAAGAAGCTTGGCCACATCCCATCCGCCTCTTGCACCGGGATACCATGTCTGAATTACCGCATTGGCTTTCTCATCCGCAAAGCAGAGGTCCATTGCGCTTCCCGCCATGCTGCAGACTACAAAAGGAACACCTGCAGCTGCGATCGTCTCAAGGAGTTTGATCTGTGAAGGAGGGAATTTTAAGTCTTTTTTATCACCGGAGCTGTATGCGTTGCCGGTATCTCCTTCTTCTCCTTCAAGAGTTTCGTCAAGTCCGAGGCAGAGAATAACGACATCGGAATTTGCCGCTACGGCTTTGGCTTCCGAAAGTCTGTCGTAGTCCTTGGCAAGATTCTCGGTCTTTGGTCCGAACAAATGGCAGCCCTCCGAGTAATATACTCTGACATCATCTCCGACATAATCCTGTATTCCTTCCAAAACGGTAACGTATCTTGATGACGTTCCGTGATAGTTTCCGATAAGTGCAGCTCTGCTGTTTGCGTTAGGTCCGATAACGCCGATCGCTTTTATCTTATCCTTATTTAAAGGAAGCAGTCCGTCGTTCTTTAAAAGAACCATGCTTTCCTTTGCAGCCCTGGATGCGAGATTTAAGTGTTCCTTACACTCGAGTACGTTGAAAGGGATCTTATCGTATTCGGTCTCATCAAACATTCCGAGTAAAAATCTGGTTGTGAAAAGACGAACGGCAGCTCTCTTTAAGAGTTCTTTGTCGATAAGTCCTTCGTCATATGCATCCATGATCTTCTGGTATGTACATCCGCAGTTTACGTCGCATCCCTTTTCAAGAGCAAGTTTAACGCTCTCTTCAGGTCTTGAAGTAACTTTATGATTCTCATGGAAATCTCTTACTGCCCAGCAGTCCGAAACATAATGGCCTTCGAACTGCCATTTGCCTCTTAAAACTTCATCCATAAGATATCCGTGTGCGCAGCATACTTCGCCGTTTGTTCTGTTGTATGCACCCATTACGGATTCAACTTTTGCTTCTTTAACGCAGGCTTCGAACTGGGGAAGATAAGTTTCCCACATATCCTTCATGGTTGCTTTCGCATCGAAGTGATGTCTTAACGCTTCGGGGCCCGAATGAACCGCAAAATGCTTTGCGCATGCTGCGGTCTTTAAATATTCTCCGTCTCCCTGAAGGCCTTCGATGAAATTAACTCCGAGTCTGCTTATAAGGAAAGGATCCTCTCCGTATGTTTCATGTCCTCTGCCCCATCTGGGATCTCTGAAAAGATTCACATTGGGCGACCAGATCGTAAGTCCTTTGTATATGTCTCTGTCTCCGTCTGCGGACTGGAAATTGTATTTCGCTCTCGCTTCGGTAGAGATAACGTTTCCTACTTCCTTAAGAAGTTCTTCGTCAAAAGTTGCTCCCAAGCCTATTGCCTGCGGAAATACCGTCGCAACTCCCGCTCTTGCAACCCCGTGAAGACCTTCGTTCCACCAGTTGTATTCGGGAATACCGAGTCTCTCGATAGCCGGTGCATCAAATCTTAACTGTGAAGCCAGCTCTTCAACTGTCATCTGTTCAACCAGTTCTACCGCTCTTTTCTTTGCTTCGCTTCTGTTCATTGATTAATCTCCTTTACCCTCAATTACAGTTATTTACCGCATAAAACCCATCTGATGTTAATTGTACATAATTTTACGGATTAACTCAACAAAATCACAATTATTTCACACGGGTCTTTTTTTACAATTATTGCCAAAAATGACAAATATTGCTAAAATGCTTACTAACAGAAACAATAATAAAAAAAGGAAAGAACATGGCTGCTACAAAAAACAATACAAATGATTTTTCCCAGCCTTTCGGTCATTTTACCGAAAGAAAGCTGACCACACAGGATATTGAAAAGATCGATTATCTCCCCGGATACAGTTATCGTATCTGGCATAACGACACCAATCAGGGTTTCCCCAATCACAAGCATCCCGCTTTGGAGATCATTCTCTGTGCCAAAGAGTCATATTCCATAACCATAAAAGAAGAGACTTTCAAACTTCACGAAGGAGACATCATCTTTATCCCGCCCATGGAAGAACACTTCATTCAGGCTCCGGAAGGCGGAGAAAGATTTATCCTTCTTTTCGATGTTGCGTTTTTTGATTATTTCCACTCGCAGGATCAGGTACTCGACTACTTCTCGCATCCTAAAGTGCTGGGAATAAACAATGCCTCGCATCTTTACCCATTCGTTTATTCAGGGATCAACAAGATAATTCAATTATATTTTAAAAATGAAGAAATGAATGAACTTGAGATATATTCGGAGCTTCTTAAAATCTGCCGTCTCATGTGCAATTCAACCGAAGAAACCGGAAAAGAAGAAACCTCGACTCACTCCGAGATCTATGACAAATTCGTGCGTGTCCTTTCTTATATAGAAACAAACTACGCGGAAGATATGAGTCTTGAGTCCGTAGCAAAAACCGCCGGCTTCTCGAAATATCATTTTTCAAGACTTTTTAAGCAGTACACCGATACGACATTCTATGATTATCTTTGCACCAAAAGGATCATGGTTGCCAAAAAGCTTCTCCTTACAAACATTCCGGTAACCGACGTTGCTTTCCAGACGGGCTTTAACAACCTGACCACCTTCTGCAGATGCTTTAAAAAATATACGGGTTATTCCCCGTCCAGTTTCAAGAACAACCATTCGGGCATCGAACACATAAGGCCCGAGGATATTGCAAGCTCATATCACAGCATAGATGAAGGCTTGGAAAATCAATAAGAAATTTAAAATGCCCGGCACTCATTTAAGTACCGGGCATTTTTATGTCCTTAATTCTTGATCGTTAAGCCTCAATAAGACTCATTACGTTTGATTTGTCTACAATTGAAAGACGGCAGGGGATAAATTCATCAAGTCTCTCTCCCGTAACAATATGGTTATAAAGCCATATGATGGGATCGTGTCCCTGTCCGAAAGCATCCTGTCCGATAGCTGCGCAGATAACTCCGGCTTTGATCTCGGAGAAGATCTCCTGGTTGTGATCGAAGCACACGAGACTTGTTCTGCCGACTCTTCCGGTATCTCTTATAGCCCTTGCAACAGGAAGAGGGAATCCGTTTGTAAGGAATACAACACCTGCTTCCGGATGTGCTTCAAGACCTTCTCTTGCAATCCTGTAAACTTCATCACCGTTATCGGGTACCGAAAGTTCATCAACAATATGCATTCCCTTCGAGCCTTTAAGTTTCATCTTAAAGCCTTCGCTTCTTTCAACATTTACACCTACAGTAAGATCACCCGTAAGCATAAGAACGTTTCCGTTTCCGTTTAACTGTTTCTCTGCCGCTTTGGCACCGAGTATTCCGGGTTCGTGAGGATCCGGTCTTAAACAGGAAATCCTGGGTATTTCTTTACTGCAGTCGCAGTTATATGACATGATCTTAATTCCCGCAGCAGCTGCCGCACGGAATTCAGCATTGGAGCCGCCCAAAAATCCCGGGAAAATGATTCCGTCGAAGTTTCTGTCGATTGCCGACTGTACCGTCTGGCTTACCAGATCGTCAAGAGGGATCTTATCGGGGATCAAAGGGATGTATTCTATGTAAGCATCCTTATTCGCAAGTTCTTTCTGTGCATACAGAGCACCTTTTCTTACTCCGTACCAGAAATCATTGTCAAGCATGCTCATCGCAAGGATCTTAACACGTCTGCTGCCCGAATGTTCCGTAGGAACTATGGCGGTATTGAACTGTTTTAAGAGATTCTGAATTCCGGTAAGCATTCCTTCGAGTGCATCCGTATTCTCTCCGATCTTGGAGGACTCAGCCGCAACTTCTTCGGATACCGCAGCGATCTCATGTGTATTCTCACTGATAGCCTGTGCCGTTTCGTAAAGATTCTCGGCCTTATCCCTTGATTTGTCCGAATTATCCGTCATTACCTCGAAAAGCCCGGTAATGTCGTTGATCTTGTCATGGATGCCGAGCGAACTCTCGTTAATGCTTCTGAACGAAGAGTTTACGGTATCAAAAGTATCTTTACTTCTGTTGTATGTATTCTCACAGTTCGTAATGCTTTCATTAACCATTCGGCTGGAATCGATGATCTCTTTAAGAATGGTATTGATCGTCTGCATGCCGTCTCTGGTCTTTGCAGACATAACATTCATTTCATCCGCAACAACAGTGAAACCTCTTCCGGCCTGTCCGGCACGTGCGGCTTCGATCGAAGCGTTAAACGCAAGCAGCCTTAACTGATCGCTTATCTCAACAATGAAGTCTCCGACTTCCCCGATACGTTTGATCTCGCTGTTGAATTTGGAGAGGATCTCGTTGATCCTGTTAAGATCCGAAGCCATTGCGATCATGTCTTTTTCGAAATCTTCGAGATTCTCAAGTCCGCCCTTGCTTATATCAACAGTCTTGTCGAGAATGTCTTTAATGCTTTTCATTGCCGAATCGATTTCCATCATCTGCTGATTATTCGATTCGATAAGCGTAAGGTTATCTCTTACGAGTTCAAGCTGTTCGGCCGTTTTTATCGCAACATTGGTTGCACCGTCCGCAATCTGCTCGTTGCCTTTGGAGTTGGCTTCGACACTTTCCGAAAGAACGTCGACCGCATCCGAAAGCGTAACCACATTGACCTTCGTGGCTTCAACGAAAGTCATAAGGTTGTTCTTAATTGAATTAAACGCTCTGGCAAGCACGACGTTATCGGTGTTCTCAAGATTGATATCATCAACGTTGAGCTTTCCTTTAACAATCATTTCGGCCTGCTTCATTATTCTTTCCTGAGAGCGGTTCTTACGCATCATCAGAAAGATCAACACCGCTATAGCCAAAGCTTCCAAAACAGCAATAATAATCGCAACAATCATGTTTTAACCCTCAAAACATTGTTTTTTGTTACCCCTGAATCAGTCTTCGTACGGCTTCATCGGAATGATCTTGCCATTTTCGTCATATTTGAGTTCTCTGAATTTAACGCATCTTCTGTGGTTTACACCGCCCGAAAGTGAGGAATCATGATAGAAGAGATACCATTTTCCTTTGTATTCCACGATCGAATGATGTGTTGTCCAACCGATAACGGGCTCGAGGATCCTTCCCTGGTATGTGAAAGGTCCGCAAGGTGAATCACCGATCGCATATACGAGATAATGAGTTGTACCGGTTGAATATGAAAGATAATATTTTCCGTTATATTTGTGCATCCAGGGTCCTTCGAAGTATCTTCTGTCTTCGTCGCCTGCCTTGATGGGATTTCCGTCTTCGTCAAGAATCGTGATCTCCTTAGGTCCGTCAGCAAACTGGAGCATATCGTCGGTAAGTTTTGCAACCTGAGGTCCCAATGCTTTGGCATCAGCGGGAATCTCTGCGGGATCTGCAACGAATTCTCCTGTCTGCCATTTCTCAAGCTGGCCTCCCCAGAGTCCGCCGAAGTAAATGTATGCCGATCCGTCATCGTCGATCAAAACTGCGGGATCGATCGAGAAACTTCCCTTAATATAATCAGCTTCGGGTTTGAAAGGTCCAACGGGGCTGTCAGATACAGCTACACCGATATGGAATCTTAAATCCTTGTCTCTTGCAGGGAAGTAAAGATAATACTTACCGTCTTTCTCAACACAGTCGGGTGCCCACATCTGCTTGCTTACCCAGGGAACATCGCGCATGTTGAGTGCTTCTCCGTTATCCACACAGGGAGCGTCGACATCATCCATGGAAAGTACATGATAGTCTTCCATCTGGTATTCGTCGCCGTCATCGTTGTCTTCGCCGTCATGTTCGAGATCGTGTGAAGGATAAATGTAGAGTTTTCCGTTAAAAACATGGGCGGAAGGATCTGCCGTGTAGATGTGTGTAACCAAGGGTTCTTTTTGCTTTGCCATAATCAGAGTCTCCTTTCAGGGTAAACAAGTATATTGTTCTTTAAATTATATCATAATTGTTTATCGGCTACAATTATTATTTCTATGAGTTTGTGCTTTTTTTGTCCACTTATTCGGAAAGGTTGTAATTCTCTTTAAGATAATCTTTTACAACCGTAAACATAGCCTGCTGACGAAGGTACGGTTCTTTATACATCGCAACCGCACTGTCGTATTCATCCTCTTCAAATCCGTAGTAAAGAGCTGCCGCTTTTACGTCCTCATCGGTTATCGAAAGACCGAGCTGTTCGAAATATCCCTGAAGAACGAGATTTTTCTTTATTTCTTCCTTTGCATTGTTCTCGGTTTCAACCTTGTATTCCGCTTTTGTCATGGAACGCATTTCGGGAACATCCTTATAAGGTGCTTCAAGACCCATGTTCTTATATGCGTTAGTAACGGTTTCAAGCTGTTTCTTCTCTTTCTGAACAAAGAACTTTTTCATCTGCTTTAAGTATTTCGAAGGATACGACTTGATCTCGGATTCGGAAATTATATAATTCTGAACGTATTCGTCAAAAGTCGTCTGAGCAGAATCCATTCTGTATTTGTTTTTAAAATCTTCGGCACTCTCAAATCTGTCACCGAAGTTCTTTTTCACGAATTCATCGTTAAATGCAGCCTCATGATAAATACCGTTTATGGTCACTTCGTACTCAACATCTTCTCCGGCAAGTTCTTCGTTTCCGAAATCTTCTGCATAGGGAACGGTCATCTTAAAAGGCTCTCCGACTTTGTTTCCGATAAGTCCGTTTTCGAATTCCTCTACGAAATTACCCTCGCCTATCGTTAACTTTGTACCTGCTCCGTTTGTGTTTCCGCCCTCGTACTCAACTCCGTTAACGTATCCGACAAAATCGATGTTTATCATGTCGCCTTCTTTAACTTCAATACCTGCCGTCTTTGAAAGATCGGGATATGTATCCGTTAACGACTTTAAATACTCTTCCTCTTCTTCGGCTGAAGGATAGTAATCTTCTGCGTTCATATTAAGGTTATTAAGATCTGCGAGTATTACATGATCAGAGATATTTACACCCTTGACTTTTCCTTCCGAATCAAGTCCGACCGAATAATTTACAACCGTTTCCATGCCTCTGGTCGCATCAAAGATCAGTGCACCCGCGATAACGACAATTATCACAACTCCCGTTACAATGGTCGCAATGATCATATTCTTTTTGCTTTGTGCAGCTTTTTTTGCAGCTTCTTCCCTTCTTTTCTGCTCCAAAAGTTTTTTCTTTTGACTCATAACTTCCTCCGGTTTAGACTCCCTCGCTGTCGGGAACGCATTTTTGAGATATGACTCTCTCGTAATCGTATCCGTCATCGGGACATCTGTTTATTTTGGTGATCTCAAAGAATCTTAATTCATTTTCTTTAAGATCGAATTTAAGATCGAGTTTGCTGCCGCTTACGAAAACATTCGATGAATCCAGTCCGGGTTCGGCCGCTTTTCTTAACAATTCCTTCTGTGCATTGTTCATAGATGCGGGCTCTCCCATTTCATGCCACATCTTCAACGGGTTGGCATGGTCTTCGTTGACGGTCTTTTCAAGCATGAAGTATTCTCCGTCTTCGATATTCTCAACCGAGAATTCAACGCTTAACTTTTTCTTTTCATTGTACAGATCCGGGTTCCAGATAAGTCCGACAAGTCTGCCGTCATCTTTTTTGACAACGATGCA
>CACZOG010000178.1 GCA_902782715.1 uncultured Lachnospiraceae bacterium
ATCGAGGTTAACGATTTCCATGCAAAGATCGATTATTCAAAGTGTGTGGGATGCGGAACCTGCGTTGATAAATGCAAGAAGGGTTCAATTGTAGAACAATAATATCGATTTATAATGATTAAAAATGATAAAACACGTGTTTCATTTTGAAGCACGTGTTTTTTATTCGCCGGATATGATATTTGGTAACCGCATTGCTCTTTATTGTATGCTTTATTCTGCATAATAAAAGTATGCCTGTGCATTGTATTTTTTTAGGATATCTTCAGAACCTTCTTCGCCGAGGATAAGACATATCGTGGAAAGTGCGTCCGCATCGGTGGAAGAATCACAAAGGATCGTTACGCTTTTTACATTGTTATCAACGGGATAACCGGTTTCGGTACTTAAGATATGATGATATTTTATTCCGTCATAGATAACGTATCTTTCATATGTACCGCTTGTAACGGCATTGGTATCGGAAAGTTTAAGCTCATTGATTATATTACCTTCGTTGTCAGGATCTTTGATCCCGACATTGTAATCAGAACCGTCAGGTTTGCTTCCGACAAGACATATGTTTCCGCCGAGAGAGATGATCGCGCTTTTAACATTATTTTCGATAAGACATTCTTTTAATCTGTCGGCTATGTATCCTTTTGCGATAAATCCCAGATCGATCTGAGAGGAAGGGTCGGATAAGCATACCGTATTGTTTTCTTTTAAGATAACGTTTTTGTAATCGACATGAGAAAGAGCTTCTTTTATCCCAAAATCCTCGGGCTTAGATCTTTCTTCGTCGTATTCCGCTCCTGTAAGCATTGCATCGGAAGGGATATTAAGTCCCCAGGTATCGATGAGCCCGGCAACCGTGATATCAGCGGCTCCGTCGGTTTCTTCACAGAATTCAAGAGCTTTTTTAAGAAGTTCGTATGTCTCAGGGTTAACTTCGACATCAAAACCGTTAGAATGATTGATCTTGTAGATGTCGCTCTGTTCTTTGTTCCTGTCAAACATTTCATCGTATTTCTGACAAAGGAGCATGCATTCGTTTAAGGCTTTTTCGTCTTTTGAAGTATAGGCGGTCAATGAAATGAATGTATTGAAATAATAACCTTCTTTGGTGATCGTCTTATTCTGATTTGATGTTCTGACGGCTGCGATCGTGATCGCCGTTAAGAAAACGACGGTTAATACGATGCCGAGGACGGTTTTTTTGTTCATAAAGACCTCTTTTTAAACTTTTAACAAATGTATTATATGAATTAGATAAGATTGTGTCAAAAAATGTTGAACTTGTTTAATGATATTCTCAATGATAAAATTATAAAAGATCAAATTGATTAAGGAACAGTCATGAATTATAACGATGATTTTTACAAAGAAGATACGGATGAGTCAAGCAAGTCGCTGATAGGTGCGGCACTTCTTTTCTCGGGCGCGGCGATAGTTGTTATTGTTGCGATCGTACTCGTCTTAAACCGTGATTCTTTAAATATAGGCAAAAATAAAACCGAAGCAACAAAAAAAGAAGTTTCAGGATATGTAAATCTTGATGATTATATCTCCGGAAGTTCCATCGTATCCGACGATCTTGATATCTGGGATGAGTATCTTGACGAAAAAGAAAAAGAAGAGGAAGAACTGATCGTCGAAGAAGAAGAGGTCGAGGTCGAAGAAGACCCTTCGATGAACAATACGAGAACAAAAGTCGTCAAGAAGGACGGAAGCGAAACGTGGGTTAATATCAACAAATACCTTGCTCCGAATGAACTCGATGCAGCTTCTTTTGTATTAAAGAACGGAAGACTCTATTATTACAAAGACGGAGAGAAGGTATCGTATACAGGAATAATAGTTGATAAGAACGATGACTTTGTAGATTTTGCCAAGGTTAAAAGAGACAATATTGACTTTGTTCTCATAAAGATCGGACAGAGAGGCTACAATACAGGAAATTTAAGTCTTGATGAAAATTTCTACAATAATCTTAAAAATGCGCAGGATGCGGGACTTCATGTAGGCGTTCTTTTCTCTTCACAGGCGATCAATCAGCAGGAAGCGGAGGAAGAAGCGCAGTTTGTTATCGATGCGCTTGCCGACATTTCGATCGATTATCCCGTCTGCTTCAGCATGAGCTATGTTGATAATGACAAAGCCAGAGTCGAGGATATCACTCCCGAAGAGAAGACAATGGTTGCCAAGGCTTTTATGGATAAGATCAATGATGCGGGCATGAATACGATCCTTTACGGAGACAAGGAGTGGCTTTTATGCAATATGAATTACACTTCGGTGTCTTATTATGATATTTTGCTCGACCAGGACGGCGATCTGCCCGATTTCCCCTACAGATTCAAGATGTGGAAGTATGCATTAAAGGATATTTCTGGTGTCAGCGGAAAGTCCGAATTGATCATTTCTTTTGTCGATTATACCGTCAAATAAAGGGCAAAAACAAATAAAAAAATAGGGTTGAATTATCGCGATTCTTATTATAAAATATTTGAGTATGAGTTTGCTTAAAAAGATTTAGGAGGAAAATATATGATTTCAGCCGGAGATTTTAGAAACGGTATTACTATTGAATTGGAAGGCAATGTATTTCAGATTATTGAATTCCAGCATGTTAAACCCGGTAAGGGAGCTGCTTTCGTCAGAACAAAGCTTAAAAATATCAAGAACGGCGGTGTAGTTGAAAAAACTTTCAGACCTACCGAAAAATGCCCTCAGGCACGTATCGACCGTAAGGATATGCAGTATTTATACGCTGACGGAGATATGTTCAACTTCATGGATGTTGAAACATACGAGCAGATCGCATTAAGCAAAGACGAGATCGGCGATGCACTCAAATTCGTTAAAGAGAACGAGATGGTTAAGATGCTTTCTCACAACGGACAGGTATTTTCCGTTGAACCTCCTCTTTTCGTAGAATTGGAGATCACAGAAACAGAACCCGGATTCAAGGGTGACACAGCAACAGGTGCTTCCAAGCCCGCTATCGTTGAAACAGGTGCTCAGGTATCAGTACCTCTCTTCGTTGAAATCGGTGAGAAGATCAAAATCGATACAAGAACAGGTGAGTATCTCTCCAGAGTATAGTTTTTGATCAATAGACAATTAACACTTACAAGACAATGAATATAAGATTTTATGTTCATTGTCTTTTTTATTTTGTTTGGGAGGTTAAATATGGATTATTCAATGTTTAAGGACGTCCTTTTAGAAGCTTTGAGGGAAAGATTCGGCGAGGACAGCGATATAAGTTACAACAGGGTATTAAAGAACAACGGGATCGTGCTTGACGGCATATGTGTCAAACATTCGGATTCAAAGATTTCGCCGACGGTCTACGTTAATGACTATTATCAGGATTTTCTTGGCGGAAGGGATCTGGACGACATCTGCACAACGGTTGAGAAACTGATCACACAGAATGAGATCACAGATGAGATCGATGTGGACGGATTGATCGATTTTGAGAGGATAAAAGACAATATTGTTTTTAAACTGATCAACTACGCTCAGAATGATGAGCTTTTAAAAACCGTTCCGCATGAGAAATACCTTGATCTGGCTGTAGTTTATTACATCATAGTTACAAATGATCACTTCGAGGGAGCATCGATCCTTATAAACAACAATCATCTTAAACTCTGGAACAAGAGCGCGGAAGAGATCGATAAGATCGCGAAAGCCAATTCGCCTGTTGTTTTAAAGGCAGAACTTAAGAGCATGGCTGATGTTTTAAGCGAACTTTTATTAAGAGAAGGAGAGTGTGATTTCGATCTGTCTTCGGAGTGCAATATGTATGTTTTATCCAATTCCGAGAAGATGTTCGGTGCTGCGGCGATCCTTTATGAGAACATTATCAGCGACTTTTCCGAAAAGCTCGGATGCGATCTTTATATCCTGCCGAGCTCTGTCCATGAGGTGATAATCGTACCTTCGGATTCCGTTGCTTTTTCGGATAAACTTGATGAGATGATATGCGAGGTAAACGAAACGCAGTTGCCTAAATCTGAAGTACTTTCGGACCATTTTTATTATTACAGCAAAGCCGATAATTGCATTACGTTTTGATAGACAAAAAGTGGTATAAGTGGTAAAATATCTTCGTATGTTTTGGTCTAAAGGGTCAATGGGCACCTGTAGTCTAATGGATAGAATATTGGCCTCCGACGCCAAGGATGCAGGTTCGATTCCTGTCGGGTGCATACGAGGAGTTTTATTGGGAGTATTCAAAATATGAAAGACAATTCCAAATCATTGCTTGAAAAAGTTTGGATGATAGTAAAAAAGAATATATTGGTATCTGCCACTTTGATATTTGTAGTAGTTTTGGTTGTTGTTTCTCTCGGTATCGTGGGTATTTCGCGAATCAGGGAGAACAGGGCTAAGCAGCGTGCATATGATGCTTTGTCCGATGAAGATAAAGCTCTGCTCGCACAGGATTTTACACTTGTCAAAGACGGTTATGATTTTGTAAATAACAAGATGACCGATTATCTTAATGCTCTTTCGAATAACGATCAGAATTTTATCAAGCAGAATCTCTACGAAGTATCCTCAAATGAGCTTGATAATATCGAGGTTAAGAGTAAATATACCGAGTATTATGACAATATTGTCTGTTATACACAGAACGGATATGCTCCGGAATCATATTATGTATATGTGACTGCGGATCTTCATATTGTCGGAATCGATACACCGGCTCCTTCCATCATGGGTCTTTACTATGCGAAGGATTCAACAGGTTCATACAGAATATATAAAAGAGACGATATGGATGTTGATGTCCTTGAGAACTTTTATATAGCATACATGAAACAGCCGGTTCAGGATATTTACAATCAGATATCCTTAAGTTACAGCGAAGCACTCGATTCAGATGAGAAGTTAAAAGATTTCATGATCGGATACGATGAGCTTATCAAGAACGACCTTGTAGAGGTTTATGCCGAACGTGAGAGGATCGCTCAGGAAGAAGCGGCTGCAAATCAGGTTGAACAGAATACCAATGTCGAAGAAAATGTTAAGGCAACCACTTCCGTAAATGTCAGATCTTCCGATTCGGAAACTGCCGAGAGACTGGGTACGGTATCCGAAGGAACAGTTCTTAAACGTGTCGAAGCTAAACTCAACGGATGGTCCAAAGTTATTTACGAGGGCAGGGAAGCGTATATAAAGTCAGAATATCTTAATGTTGTGGATTCCGACGGAAACGTGGTGGAAGATACAAATGCCAATAACGATATCCAGACTGCAAATAACGATACAAATACAAACAATACAACAACTACCGGAAATACCACCAATACCGACAACGGCGAAACCAAGTACGTTACGGCGATCGATAACGTCAATATAAGAGCCGAAGCCGATATCGATTCGGAACGTGTCGGATTCGCATATAACGGCGATAAACTTGAACTGGTTGAAAAGTTGACAAACGGATGGACCAAGGTTAAGTATAACGGCAAAATATGTTACGTTAAAACCGACTATGTACAGTAAAGCAAATTAGTGCATAATCCCCAAACGGTTATGCACTATTATTTTAGGAAAACGACCTGCCATGGAAGATATCAGAATCAACAAATACATAGCACTCTGCGGTATATGCTCAAGAAGAGAAGCGGATACCCTTATCGAAGCCGGAAGAATACTGATAAACGGTGAAAAAGCACAGTTAGGAAGCAGAGTTTCAGAAGGCGATAAGGTTTTAATGGACGGCAAAGAGATAAAGCCTGAAGAGAAGAAAGTAGTCGCTTATTATAAACCCGTCGGCATTACATGTACCGAAGCGGATGTTCACGCAAGTGTTACGCTTAAAGAAGTCTTTCATTACGATACAAGACTTACATATGCGGGAAGACTTGATGAGGAATCCGAAGGCCTTCTGCTTATGACCAATGACGGAGACCTTATTCATACCATGATGTGCGGAAGCAACAATCATGAAAAAGAGTATCTCGTTACGGTTGACAAGGCGATCGATCCAATGATCATCGAAAGAATGGGGAAAGGTATTTTCCTTTTTGATCTCAATGTTGAGACAAAGCCCTGTAAGGCAGAGAAGGTTGATGATACAACTTTTAAGATAATACTTACCCAGGGACTTAACAGACAGATAAGAAGAATGTGCTTCGAATGCGGTCTGGATGTTGTTAAACTTAAAAGAATAAGAGTATGCAACATTCTTTTGGGCGACCTTAAGCCTAACGAATACAGAGAGATAACAGGCAGCGAACTTGAAGAATTATACAGGATGGTTTTCAGATCCAATGAGTGATATCGAACGTATAAAAGAATTATGTGTGATCCTTAATAAAGCCTCGAAGGCATATTATGCCAATGACGAGGAGATAATGTCCAATTTCGAGTACGATTCGCTCTATGACGAACTTGTGAATCTTGAAGAAAAGACAGGGATAGTTTTATCCGATTCTCCCACAAGGAAAGTCGGTTATGAGCCTGTTGACTTCCTGCCGAAATTTACACATCCTTCACCCATGCTTTCTCTTTCTAAGACCAAAGAAAGAGAAGAACTTTTATCATGGCTCGGGGATAAAGAGGGATTGCTCTCGTGGAAGCTTGACGGACTTACGGTTGTTCTTACATACGAGAACGGAGAACTTTCAAATGCCGTAACAAGAGGAAACGGAGAAATCGGAGAAGTCATCACTCCCAATGCCAGAGCTTTTAAGAATCTGCCCGTTAAGATCGCTTTTAAAGAGCGTCTTGTTATAAGAGGCGAAGCTGTTATATCGTATTCGAATTTCAATCTGATAAACGAAAAGATAGAAAATCCCGACGAACAGTATAAGAATCCCAGAAACTTATGCTCGGGTTCGGTAAGACAGCTTGATGCCAAAGTCACTGCCCAGAGAAATGTATTCTTTTTTGCATTTTCTTTGGTGGAAGCGGCAAATAAGGATTTTGAGAACTCCGTTTACAACCAGATGAAGTTTTTATCCGACCTCGGATTTGAATGCGTTAACGAGAAGAGAGTAAATAAAAACAATCTGCTTGAAGAGATAGAATGGTACGCAAACGAGATAAAGACCTATGACATTCCTTCCGACGGACTTGTTCTTACTTTTGATGATATAGAATACGGAAAGTCGCTCGGAAGAACGGCAAAATCACCTAGAAATGCTATTGCATTTAAATGGCAGGATGAACAGGCTGAAACGACTCTACGGGAAATAGAATGGAGTCCTTCAAGAACAGGACTCATCAATCCCGTTGCGATCTTTGATACTGTTGATCTCGAAGGCACCAATGTATCCAGAGCGAGCGTACATAATATTTCCGTCATGAAGAGCCTTAAACTCGGAATAGGCGACAGGATCCTTGTTTATAAAGCAAACATGATCATTCCGCAGATCGCGTCCAATCTTACATGCTCAGATAATATCGAAATACCCGATACATGTCCTGCGTGCGGACTAAAGACAAGCATCGAAAGCATAAACGATACACAGACATTAATGTGTAACAACCCCGAATGCCCTGTTAAACATTCGAAAGGACTTACGCTTTTTGCTTCAAGAAATGCTCTTAATATCGACGGTATTTCCGAAGAAACCATACTTAAGTTTATCGAGAGAGGTTTCATCAGGGAATATGCCGACTTTTTCAAACTCGAAAGATATAAAGAACAGATGGTTTCCATGGACGGCTTCGGACTTAAATCCTATGAGAATCTGATAAGATCATGTGAAAACGCTAAGAAAACAACTCTTCCGAGACTCCTTTACGGGCTCGGGATAGAAAATATCGGTGTCGCAAATGCCAAACTGATCGCCTCGTTCTTCGATTATGATCTGCAAAAGATAAGAGAAGCATCAGTAGAGCAGTTATCGGTAATAGATCAGGTCGGAGAAGTTATTTCCGCGGCAGTCTACAATTTCTTCCATGACGAGAACAATATAAAAAGAGTGGATAACGTGCTTGAATTTCTTGACATCGAGATTCCCG
>CACZOG010000179.1 GCA_902782715.1 uncultured Lachnospiraceae bacterium
GAAGAACTCGTTAAGAAGATGCAGAAGAGCGGTGCTAAGGCTTACCTTGTTAACACAGGATGGAACGGAACAGGAAAGAGAATCTCCATCAAAGATACTCGTGGTATCATCGATGCTATCCTTAACGGTGATGTTCTTACAGCTCCTACAAAGAAGATCCCTATCTTTGATTTCGAAGTTCCTACAGAACTTCCCGGAGTTGATCCTGCTATCCTTGATCCTCGTGATACATATGCTGATGCTTCCGAATGGGATGCTAAGGCTAAAGATCTTGCAGGAAGATTCATTAAGAACTTCGGTAAGTACACAACTAACGACGCAGGTAAGGCACTTGTTGCTGCAGGTCCTCAGTTATAATTTAAAAGATAATTCTAAAGAGCAGTTCAAAACGAACTGCTCTTTTTTTATGCAAATTGTAAATAAACTTAAAAATGATATAATACTAATATAATTGTGTTTAAGAGGTCGTATTATGAGCAAAGAACTTATTGTTGGCGATTATATCTTTGATACGCTTGAAGAGGCTAATACAGCCAAACTCGAGAAAGATAAAATAGACAGACTTAACGAGAAACTTGTTTCGGCTGAAGCTGATATATATTTCAAGGTTTACAACAAGAGTATTGAAAAGAATACTTTTAAGACTCCAGTTGGTCTTGATTTTATGAGACTTATTAAAAGAAAACTCGAAAAGCTTCCCGAGTATAAAGATAAGATACTGCCTATTCCGGTTTCTTCAAAAGGCTTTGATAATTTAAGTAAAGAAGAGAAGAATGACAGTATAAAGAAGTATAAAGAAGATGCGGCAAAATATTCATCCTTCTTTAAATGGTCGCTTTTGATAAACGGCGTACTTGTCGTTATCATAATCGCTTTGTTTGTAATATCTTCGACTTCGCAGAATCCCAATATCATCAATTATGAGAATGCTCTTATTGATAAATATGCAGCCTGGGAGACTGAGCTTAAAGACAAAGAACAGGATTTAAAAGAAAGAGAAAGAGCTTTGGAAGAAAGAGAAGATTCTTTTACACAAAACGAATACTGATTTTTCACATTTTTTTCATAGAATACGTATAGTATATAATTATTATTTTGCTTTCGGGGGCATTTTATGAAAAATTCCAAGATTCTGGTCGTTGACGATGAGCCCAGAATGCGTAAGATCATCAACGATTTCCTCACAAAAAATGATTATAATGTTATAGAAGCTGCAGATGGGGAAGAAGCTTTAAATGTATTTTATGCAAATTCCGATATAGATCTTATTCTGCTTGATGTTATGATGCCCAAACTTGACGGCTGGGAAGTATGTAAAGAAATCAGAAAAGAATCCAAGGTTCCCATCATCATGCTTACTGCAAGAAGTGAAGAATCAGACGAACTTTTGGGATTTAAACTCGGAGTTGACGAATATATCTCCAAACCTTTTTCTCCTAAGATCCTTGTAGCAAGAGTCGAAGCCGTTTTAAGAAGAACACGCGGCATAGGGGCAATGGATATCATCGAGACTCACGGTATAGTAATGAACAAGCTTACCCATGTAGTTACCGTTGACGGAAATCCTGTTGAGTTTTCTTTTAAGGAGTTTGAATTACTCGCATATTTCCTTGAAAATGAAGGTATAGCTCTTCCGAGAGCAAACATTTTAAACAATGTTTGGAATTATGATTATTACGGAGAGGACAGAACTATCGATACTCATGTAAAGAAGATCAGATCCAAACTCGGCGAAAAGGGCAAATATATCAAGACTATCTGGGGCATAGGTTACAAATTTGAAACACTCGATTAAAAAACAAATCACATATATATTTCTTATCATTCTTGCGGGCACTGTACTTTCGTGCATGCTCGCAAATCTCTTTTTTCTTAAAAGTTATTATCTTTTAAATAAAAGGCGAAACATAAACGAAGCTTACTCTGTTTTAAATGAAGCCAGCAGACAAGGGCTTCTTATGGATTCGTCTTTTCATGAAAGACTGAGAGTTCTCTGCGAAGTTTCCGATATTTCCGTTGTTGTACTCGATAATGATTCTAATATCATAGCTTCGATTTCTTCCGATGATACCAATCTTGTTCGCCAGTTATCCGACAATGAATTGATAAGTCAGCTTTATTATACTGATGAAGAACCGAGTTTCCAGATAATAAGGGATCTGTATTCCGGAAACAAATATCTTCAGATGTGCGGCGTTCTTTATAATAATGAGAAATTTCTTATCCGCTGTGCTTACGTTGCCGTTGAGGACAGTGTTCTTATTGCGAATAAATTCCTGTTTTATGTAGGTTTGATCGGGCTTATCATAGGATGCGGTCTTACGGTAGTAATTGCTGACAGGATCACAAAACCGATCGTCAGACTTACCGAAATATCCACTCAGATGGCGAATCTTGATTTTAATGCCAAATACGAATCCTCAGGCGAAAACGAAGTGGATGTTCTCGGCGAGAATATCAATATGCTCTCAGATAAACTCGAAGAGACTATTTCCGAACTTAAAACAGCAAATTCTGAACTTTTAAAGGATATTGAGAAAAGAGACAAGATTGAAGATATGAGACAGGAGTTTATTTCCAATGTCTCCCATGAATTAAAGACTCCCATTGCTTTGATCCAGAGTTACTCGGAAGGCCTAAAAGAAGGCATTATCGATGATGAAGAGAGCAGGGATTATTATCTGGATGTTATCATTGATGAATCCAACAGAATGAATCTTCTGGTTAAAGATCTCATGTCTCTTTCCGAACTTGAATTCGGTAACAAACCTCTTGAGATCGAAAGATTCGATATAGTGGAACTCTTAAAAAATAAGATCGCCGCTTCGGGAATCATTTTTAAACAGAATGATATAAAACTTGAATTTGAAGAAAAAGATCCTTTATTCGTGTGGTCTGATGAATTCAGAACAGAGGAAGTGATCCAGAATTATCTTTCCAATGCCATTCATTACTGCATGAATGAAAAGATAATAAAGATCTTCATTGAGAAAAAGGATGAAACCGTCAGGATAAATGTTTACAATTCGGGCAATCCCATAAAAGAAGAGGATATGCAGTATATCTGGGATAAGTTCTATAAGGCAGATAAAGCAAGAAGCAGGGATTACGGCGGTTCCGGCATAGGTCTTTCGATAGTTAAGGCCATTATGACTTCGTTTGATATGGATTACGGATGCAGCAATACAGATGACGGTGTAATATTTTACTTCGAACTGCCGATAAAATAAACGTCGGGCTATATATTTAGTGTTGTATTATGTCCGAATACAAAATATAATCTAAATGATGATCAAAATGATGAATCGGGGAAATATGAATAAAAGAAAACTATTTGCGTTTTTAACTGTCATATCTTTAATACTTCCTTTAGCAGGTTGTTTTAATAAAATACCGGAACTTACCGAGGAAGAAGAAACCAAAGTGGTCCGTTACATGGCTGATGCTGTTTTGGAACATGATGTCAATTACCAGGCCAGACTTTTAAGCGAAGAAGAAAAACAGAAAGCACTTGAAGAGGAAGCCAGAAAAGAAGAAGAATTAAAGAAGATCGTTGAACAGGAAAAAGTAGAAAAAGAAGAGAAAAAGGCTGAAAATACACCTGACGAGGTTACCACAAGTTATGCGTCTAAATCTTATGAGGTGGATTATATTAATGATTACCTGGGCCTTGATAATATTGAATTTGAGCTTGTAAGCGAGGAAACAAGTCCTAAATATCCGATTTCAAGCGGTGATCTTGGATTTGCATTCACTGCTTCGGATAACAATAAGCTTCTTGTTTTAAAATTCAGGATAACCAATGTATCATCGGATTCCGCAGAATTGAATCTGTCTCAGAAGAATGTAAAGTATAAAGCTTATATAAACGATGATATCAAAGCCTCATCGGTTATGGTTCCTTTGGACGGGGTACTTAATGTATTTCATGAAACCATCGAATCCGGAACTTCGAAAGAGGGCGATCTGATATTCGAAATACCCGGTGATGTTTCCGTAGAAAGTATTATCTTATCCGTATCCGCTTCGGGAAGCGATACCGTCAGAATCAAAATTAAATAATAAAAGATTTCAACAAGCCGTGCAATTATATGTGTACGGCTTTTTTTAATAAAAAAACGGACCTGATTTTCTTCAGATCCGTTAATGCCGGCGGCGGGACTTGAACCCGCACGTTGTTGCCAACAACAGATTTTGAGTCTGCCTCGTCTGCCATTCCGACACGCCGGC
>CACZOG010000180.1 GCA_902782715.1 uncultured Lachnospiraceae bacterium
GAAAAAAACGTTCTGATCGAATGCATGTCCAATCTGGTTGCCAATGAAATGTTTTTCGATTCCATGGTCGTATCAAAGGAAGAAACGACAGAAAAAGTTATAAGTCAGATATCCGCTCTTTCAAAGAACACCGACAATATGGTTATTGTAACCAACAATGTATTCGAAGACGGCAAAGAATACGATAAATACACGACGGATTATCTTGAAGCGCTGTCTTTGATCAATCAAAAGATAATTGGAATGTCCGACGAGGCTTATGAAGCTGTGGTCGGCATTCCCGTTAAGATAAAACAGGTGGGCGAATGATAAGGATAATTAAATCATTCATAATCGCATTTTCGATGTATTCAAAGATCCCGATGCCGAGAGTCGAGTGGAAGGATGAAGACATGAAATTTGTCTTCTGTTTTTTCCCGTTTGTGGGTGCGGTTATCGGTGCACTTATCTTCGGCTGGAACTGTCTTTGCTTAAGATTTGAACTTCCCGAGATCTGCAGGATCTTGATCACTGCAGCGATTCCTATGATCGTAACGGGCGGAATACATGTCGACGGCTTTATGGATGTCTGCGATGCACTTTGTTCATATAAGGACAAAGAGGAAAAATTAAAGATATTAAAAGATCCGCATATAGGAGCGTTCTCGGTCATAATGCTCGCTCTTTACGGACTGCTTTTTGTAAGCGCACTTTCTTTTATAACCGATCTTAAAGCGGTGATTGTACTGGCACTTTCATTTGTTTTATCAAGAACTTTAAGTTCGCTTGCGGCTGTTAATCTTAAAAAAGCCAAAGAAGGAACGCTAAATACTTTTTCAAAAAGCAGTGCGAAAGTCGTTGTAAACGTTTTCGTGATCATGGAAATGCTTGTCGTGTTTGCGGGATTGTTTCTTGTAGATCCGGTCGCATGCCTTGTACAGTTTTTATGTGCGGCATTGTCTTTTACGTTTTATTATTTTAAAACCAAAAAAGAATTCGGCGGTGTTACAGGAGATACGGCCGGATATTTCGTTCTTATTACCGAGATCATCTGTCTCATTGGTCTTGCGGTTTGTTCGGTTTTTAAAATTTGGGGGTAAGTATGATACTTGTTGTCGGCGGTTATTCGCAGGGGAAACTTGATTTTGTCAAAGAACAATTTCATGTAAGTGATGAGTGCGTTTTTGATTCTGCTCTTCCTGACAAAGAGGAAAGAGAAAAACTCATTTCAGAGAAAAAGAAACCCGTTATCCACAATCTTCATAAATGGATACGGAAAAGAAGCAAAGAAGGCGGAAGGGTTGAAGAAGAACTGGCCTCTTTTATAAAGAACTGTCCCGACAGTGTGATAATCTGTGATGAAATCGGAAACGGAATTGTTCCCATGGATCCCTTCGAAAGAGTTTACAGGGAAAGAACGGGAAGAATACTGATAGATGCTGCCAAAGAAGCAGAAGAAGTATGGAGGGTGATATGCGCGATAGGTCAGAGAATAAAGTAAAGATCGTATTTATACGTCACGGTGCCACGAAATCAAATCTCGAAAAGAGATATGTCGGAAGAAACAATGACGAAAGTCTTTCGGATGAAGGAAAAGCAGAACTTCTTGAGAAGAAAGAGAAGAATGTTTACCCGCAGGGAGACATTTATTTTTCAAGCACGAAGAAAAGATGCACCGAGAGCATCGAGACAATTTATCCTGATGTAAAATACGAAACCGTTGAAGGAATGGAAGAGATTGATTTCGGAGAATTCGAAGGAAAGAATTATCTTGAACTTGAGGATGACGAAAGATATATCAAGTGGATCGAAAGTAACGGAGAGATCGCATTCCCGGGCGGTGAGTCAAGAGAGGAATTTATCGAAAGAAGCGTAGCTGCATTTGAAAAAACTTTTGACAAAGTTAATGCATATATAAATTCCAATCGTGATAAGAAAGAGGTCTGCATAGTTTATCTTGTGCATGGCGGAACGATCATGTCCGTAGTATCGGAATATGCGGATATGGATTATTACGACTGCATGGTGCCAAACGGCGGCGGATTTATCTGTGAGGCAGATACAGACGGAGAATTAAGTTTAAAGATATTAGAGAAGATCTGATGGATGACCATCGGCATTTATGAAATGATCAAGACATACCTGTTATTACATTTAATTGCATTTGTTCTCGGATTTTTCCTTGATCTTATCATCGGGGATCCGCACTGGCTTTTACATCCCGTGCAGGTGATCGGGTGGCTTATTTCTCTTTTGGAGAAGATCTTTTTGGGAAAGGACGAAGGAAAGAGATCCGGATCGAATAACGGTTCGGTTCCGTCCGACGGGAAATTAAGAGATGATTCACGTGGAAAGAAAGCGGTTCTCGGAATTGTCTGTGTGATCATTGTTTTGGCAGTAACAGTACTTGTCATAACAGGTCTTATCATTCTTTCATACATGATAAACTCATATCTCGGAATGGCGATCGAAGCGGTAATGACTTATCAGATCCTTGCGACGAAGAGCCTTAAGAGAGAAAGCATGAAAGTATATAAGGCTTTGAAAACAAAAGGCCTTGAAGAAGGCAGAAAAGCCGTATCCATGATCGTCGGAAGAGATACCGAAAACTTAAGTGAAGAAGGTGTTATTAAAGCAGCTGTCGAAACCGTTGCCGAAAACACTTCCGACGGAGTCATAGCACCGATGATCTTCACTTTCCTTGGCGGACCGATCTTAGGCTTTGCCTACAAGGCGGTAAACACCATGGATTCGATGATAGGCTATAAGAACGATAAGTATCTATACTACGGCAGGGCGGCTGCAAAGCTTGACGATCTTGTAAATTTTATTCCGGCGAGAATAAGCGCACTGCTTCTTATTGCTGCCTCTTTGATCGGCGGTAAGGATTATTCGGCCGGGAATGCTTTTAAGATTTTTAAAAGAGACAGATACAATCATGCAAGTCCTAATTCCGCACAGACGGAATCCGCATGTGCGGGAGCGCTTGGTTTAAAACTTGCGGGTGATGCATCTTATTTCGGAAAGATCGTAAAGAAACCTTTTATCGGGGATGAGATCCGAAAGCCCGATATCGAGGACATTAAAAAGGTCAATGCTTTAATGTTTATCTCGGCATACCTTTGCATGATAATATGTGCGGTATTAGGTGTGGGAATTTATTACATTTTGAATCTGCTTAATTTCTGATCGGGCATAAGAATCTTATAAAAAGGAACCTGTTTATGATACACGGCGGTGACATATATCATAACAAAGTGAATATTGATTTTTCGGTAAGCGTTAATCCGCTGCCGGTCCCGGATAATGTTACCGATGCTTTAAAAGACTGCATAGGCGAGATCGGCAGATATCCTGATATTGAATGCAGCGAACTCTCCGAGAAAGTCTCCTGTAAACTTGGTGTCAAAAAGGAGAACCTTGTTTTCTCAAACGGCTCATCGGAGATATTTATGGCAATTGCCCATGCATTAAGAGCACGTAAGGTTTTAATTCCGGTTCCGAGCTTTTACGGATATGAATATGCCTTTTCGGGAAACTGTGAAGAGATGCTCTTTTATCCGATGAAGGAAGAAGACGGATTTAAACTTACGGATGAAATTCTGGGACACATAACATCTGATCTTGATGCACTTGTTATTGCCAACCCGAACAATCCCACCGGAGCGATGATCGAGGAGGCTCTTTTATCAAAGATTCTTAATAAGTGTCTTAACGAAAATGTCAGAGTGATCATAGACGAATGTTTCATAGAATTTGCAGATGAGAAAAGATCCCTGATCGGAAAGATAAATGATCATGAAAATCTTTGCATAATAAGATCTTTTACGAAGATATATGCGATCCCGAATGTCAGACTCGGATATATGATCTGCAGTGATTTAAAGTTTGTAAAAGAAGTCAGAAAACACCTTCCCGAATGGAATGTTTCGGGCTTTGCACAGGCAGCGGGAAAAGAGTGTTTAAAATGCGATGAGTATGTGCGAAAAAGCGTGGAATATATCCGCAGCGAAAAAGAGTTTCTTGAAAATGAATTTGCGAAACTTAAGATTAAAACTTTTCCTTCCGACTGTAATTATATTTTGATCTGCAGTGAACTTCCCTTACATGATCTGCTTTTGGAAAAAGGGATCATGATCAGAAACTGTGATAATTTCAGGGGCCTGAAAAAGGGATATTACAGAATAGCGGTAAAGTCTCATGGGGAGAATATTAAACTGATAACGGAGATTGTATGAATAAACTTGAAAGGATCGAAAGACTTCTTCCCGAAGAGATCGAGAAGAGAAGTTTTGAGATCATTACCGAAGAACTGAATAAACAGGGGATTGTGCTTCCAAAGGAAAACGAGAGCATTATCAAAAGAGCCATTCATACAAGTGCGGATTTTGAGTATGCACACTCGCTTAAGTTTTCACCTGATGCGGTTAAGAAGGTTAAGGAACTCATCATAAACGGAGCCGATATCGTAACGGATACCAACATGGCTTTATCCGGGATCAACAAAAAGGTACTCGCAAAATACGGCGGAGAAGTACATTGTTTCATGGCTGACGAAGAGGTTGCAAACGAAGCGAAACAAAAAGGTGCCACAAGGGCATATATAAGCATGCAGAAAGCATCGGCGATCGACAAGCCTTTGATCTTTGCAATCGGCAATGCACCTACGGCACTGGTAAGTCTTTACGAGATGTATCAAAGAAACGAATACAGACCTGCATTCGTGATCGGAGTTCCCGTGGGTTTTGTTAACGTTGAACTGTCAAAGGAACTCATCATGGAAACGGATATTCCGTTTATCGTAAACGAAGGAAGAAAGGGCGGAAGCAATATTGCTGCGGCAATATGTAACGCGATCCTTTACGAACTGGACAGGAAAGCATAGAAGAATATGAGATACGGATTCACTACGGGAAGCTGTGCGGCAGCCGCATCAAAGGCGGCAGTCTATATGCTCCTTTCAGGAAAAGAGAAAAATCAAATAACGATAGATACTCCCAAAGGAATACCTTACGAAGCAGAGATCCTTGATATCAAAAGAAGCGAAAACGAAGTATCCTGTGCCGTAAGAAAAGACGGAGGCGACGATCCCGATGTTACTTCGGGAGCACTTGTTTATTCTTTGGTTTCGATCGATACATCCTCAAGGGGAAAAGTGATCATCGAAGGCGGAGTGGGAGTAGGGAAAGTTACAAAGCCCGGACTTGATCAGGCGGTGGGAGAGTATGCGATAAACAGCGTTCCTCGAAGCATGATCGAAAAAGAAGTCTTAGAGGTCTGCGATCTTTTTGATAATCCCTATTCCGTTAAGGTTATGATTTCCGTTCCCGAAGGAGTGGAAATAGCCAAGAAAACATTTAATCCGAAACTCGGAATAGAAGGCGGAATATCCATCATCGGAACAAGCGGGATCGTGGAGCCGATGAGCACGCAGGCAATACTTGATACCATTAAGATCGAATTAAAGCAAAGACGTGCACTGGGTTATGAATATGTTGCGATATCTCCCGGCAATTACGGTCTTGATTTCATGAAGAATACCTATGGTTACGATCTTGAAAAAAGCGTTAAATGCAGCAACTTTATCGGACTTACCATAGACATGGCCAAAGAACTCGGTTTTAAGGAGATCCTTTACGTCGGACATGTGGGAAAACTTATTAAAGTTGCGGGCGGAATAATGAACACGCATTCCAAAGAAGCGGACTGCAGAATGGAAATAACATCCGCGCTTGCCGTAAAGCATGATGTCGACAACGAAACAGTCAAAAAGATCTTAGACTGTGTCACAATGGAAGATGCATGCACGATCTTAAAAGACTGCGGAAAATGCGATGAGATAATGAACGAAGCTGCTAAAAAGATATGTGATAACTTAACAAGACGTGCAGCGGGCGATCTTTTGATCGGATGCATCGTCTTTTCAAAGGAACTCGGAGAACTTGCAAAGAGCAAAGAGGCAGCAGGCATTCTTAAACGTCTTGTAAACGAGTAAAGGATAATTTATGGTTCATTTTGTAGGTGCCGGAAGCGGCGCAAAAGATCTGATAACTGTACGCGGGATGAAGCTTTTAAGCGAAGCCGATCTCATCATTTATGCAGGCTCGCTTGTTAATCCCGAACTGCTCGAATATAAAAAAGAAAACTGCAAGGTTTTAAACTCGGCATATATGACTCTTGAAGAGATTATCGATGCGGTAAAGAAAGCCGAAGATGAGGGCAGAACCACCGTAAGACTTCATACAGGTGAGCCGAGCATTTACGGTGCGATAAGAGAGCAGATGGATGAGCTTGACCGACTTGGAGTTAAGTACGATTCCACACCCGGAGTCAGTGCATGTTTCGGGGCGGCTTCTTTACTTGATCTTGAGTATACTCTGCCGGGTATCTCACAGAGTCTTATCATTACCAGAATGGAAGGAAAGACCGAAGTTCCCGATACCGAGAGTATCGAAAGTTTTGCAAAGCATAAAGCCTCGATGGCTGTCTATCTGTCAAGCGGAATGCTTGAAGAATTAAGCCAAAGGCTCATTGCGGGCGGATATGATAAGGATACGCCTGCCGCAATTGTTTATAAAGCAACATGGCCCGATGAAAAAGCATATGTATGTACCATAGAGAAACTGCCTGAAGTCGCAAGAGAAAACAATATAACGAAAACGGCGGTCATTTTGGTCGGAGATGTGATAGCACATTCGGGATACGATAAATCAAAATTATACAGTGCCGATTTTTCCACGGAGTTTAGAAAAGCTGAAGAATAAAATGCAGATCGATATTATCTCATTCACGCAAAAAGGCGCGGAGCTGTCAAAAAGAATAAAAGGATCACTGCCTTCATCGAAATATGAATGCAGTCTTTTCTGCGCTTCAAAAAACGCGGATCTGCCTGAAGGAATAACCGGCGTTTCGGAATCCGTTTACGACTTTTGCGCAAAGCGTTTTGAAAGCAAAACCGCAGTAGTTTTTATAGGAGCAATGGGTATAGCGGTCCGTGCGATATCCCCTTCGGTTAAAAACAAGTTAGAGGATATTCCCGTTCTGGTGACAGACGAAAATGCCTCGTACGTGATCCCTGTTTTATCGGGACATGTGGGAGGGGCCAACGAAATCGCAAAGGATATCGCCGAGGCATTAAACACTCAGGCGGTCATAACAACGGCAACGGATATAAACGATAAATTTGCAATAGATCTGTTTGCGAAAAAGAATGATCTTTTTATCGAAAACAAGGACGGCATCGCCAAGGTTTCTTCCAAGGTGTTAAACGGAGAAACAATAACGATAAACATGGAATACGGACACCTTGAAGGGCATAAGATCCCGATGGGCGTTAAAGTTAATGAGAGTATTAATGCCAATGATCCCGATGAAGAAACCGATGTCTGCATAAGCGATGACAATGAAGACAGGAATGCATTGCTTATATTAAGACCTAAGAATTATATACTCGGGATCGGCTGCAAGAAGGGTAAATCCTTTGAAGAGATCGAAGAGTTCGTTCTGCAGGTATTAAAAGAATCTGAGATCGATATCGATCGTGTTGGTGCTGTTGCTTCGATTGACGTTAAAAAAGACGAGGAAGGCTTAAAACTTTTTACAGGACAATACAACATTCCTTTTTTAACTTTTGCGGCTGATGAATTAAATAAGATCGAGGGTGATTTTGAGAGGTCGGATTTTGTTCTGGAAAATGTCGGAGTTGATAATGTCTGCGAACGTGCAGCGCTTGCAGCCAGCGAAGGCGGGAAAATAGTTGTTTCCAAAAAGAAGGGAAACGGAGTCACACTGGCTGTTTGTAAGAAAAACTGGAGAGTTTCGTTTTATGAATAGAAAAGAAATCTATGTCTGCGGGATCGGACCGGGTGCCGAAGAGCAGATGACAACAGAAGTTCGAAATATTCTTAAGGAATGCGACGTGATCATAGGATATTCGGTATATCTTGATCTGCTGCCCGAAGAGGTTAAGGATAAAGAACTGATCTCGACACCGATGAAAAAAGAAGAAGAGAGATGCCGCATAGCATTCGAAGAGGCTTTGAAAGGAAAGAAAGTTGCATTTGTATGCAGCGGAGATTCCGGGATCTACGGAATGGCATCCCTGATGTATGAATTATCCGATGAGTATCCCGAAACGGATATAAGGATAATCCCGGGTATCACGGCAGCTTCAAGCGGAGCCGCGGTTTTGGGCGCACCCATTAATCACGATTTCTGCGTTATAAGTTTAAGCGATCTTCTCACTCCCTGGGAAGTGATTGAAAAAAGACTTCGTGCAGCCGCACAGGGTGATTTTGCGATAGTAATATACAATCCTTCAAGCCATAAAAGGAAGGATCATTTAAATAAAGCATGTACGATTCTGCTTGAGTATTTAAAGCCCGATACGGCATGCGGATACGTAAGGAATATAGGACGTGAAGGATGCATGTGCGAAACATGCACATTAACTGAACTTAAAGACAAAGAAGTCGATATGTTTACAACGGTTTTCGTGGGTAATTCGACTTCAAAGATCTTCGGAAACAAACTTGTAACTCCGAGAGGTTATAAGCTTAATGCCGAATAAGAAAAACGGAGTAAAAACGTGAAAAAGATTCTGATATTTGCAGGCACGACCGAGGGAAGGGAACTGTCGGAATTATTAAGTGAATATCGCATTTATCATTATGTATGCGTAGCGACCGAATACGCTTCTTTTCTGATGAAAGAAAACGAATATGCAAAGGTTCACTGCGAGAGAATGGATTCGGATGAAATGTCGAAGATGATCAAAGAGGAGGGTATTTCGCTTGTTGTGGATGCCACCCATCCTTATGCATATGAGGTTTCCGAAAACATCAGATCAGC
>CACZOG010000181.1 GCA_902782715.1 uncultured Lachnospiraceae bacterium
CTTCAGTTCTGGTTCCTTCTCGTAAAAGATATCCCGCATACCGAATTCGTCAGCAAAAAGGAAGTTGCCGAGGAATATCAGAGCGCAGATGAAGAAAGGATCAAGGACGCCATCACATTTATTCAGGAAAATTATTACGACAGTATCTCACTCGATGATATTGCCGCAAGTATTCATATATCCAAAAGCGAGTGCTGCAGACTGTTTAAAAGAACAATCAAACAGACACCTTTTGAGTATCTCATGCGCTACAGGATCCTTATGGCCTGCGACATGATGATAAAGAGCCAGCGAAACGACGAGTCCATCTCATATCTTGCCGGAAGCGTGGGCTTTAACTCCGCCAGTTATTTTAACAAGCTCTTTAAGGAATACGTAGGCTGCACTCCCTCCGAATTTAAAAAGCAATCAAAAACCGAACGAAGAGATAAGCTCTCCCCGTTCGGCATGTCATTCTCGCATATCTGATCTTTTTATTCTTTTTTATATTCGAAAAATCTGTCTTTTCCGAATGATTTTGCTTTGTACAAAGCTTCATCCGCCATATTGAAAAGATTCTCGAAGTTACCCGCATCTTTGGGGAAATACGCAACACCTATCGAACACGAGATATTTATTTTTTTTCCGTCCTTTAAATAGGGTTTTCTTATTGCTTCGTTTAACTGATTTGCGCGAAGTATCGTCGCATCTTTTGTGGTGTTCTTCATGAATACCATGAATTCGTCTCCGCCGAATCTTCCCTTTATGTCGCTGTCTCTGAAGGTTCTTTTAAGAACACTTGCAAAGTATTTGATAACTTCGTCTCCGACCGCATGACCGAAATTGTCGTTAACGCTCTTAAAGTCATCGCAGTCGATCATCAGAAGAGCATGCATCTGATCTTTCTCGGATTCTATGAGATAAGTCGTGATCGCTTCGGTAACCGCAGACTTATTAAGAAGTCCGGTAAGCGCATCCATATTGGCTTTATGGGAAAGCTGAACCTGACGGATCTTCTCCTGATTCGTCTTATCGTAAAGATCCTGATTCATGCGGTTTATCTCTTTCTGGGAGATAACCATCTCTGTCACATCAAAAAGAACGCTGTACACATTCTCCGAACCGTCGTTTTCGACAACAAGTCTTCCCTGGAAGATAACATCCTTCTCGTCGTCAAAAATGCCTTTTACCCTGAAATTTGCCTCGCAGTAATCCTGAAAGTCAAGCTGACCTTCGATCATTTCCTTAACGTTCTTTCTGTCTTCCTTGTACATGAACATTTCAAAAGAATTGTAATACTTCTCAAGGAAGGCCTTTTCCGAAAGACCGAAGAGATTTAAAAGGCCGTCGGAAACAAAGACAAATTTGTAGCTTTGTCTGTCAAAAACGAAAAATGCGCCGGGTATTCTGTTCATCAGGTCCATTGATTCACTAATCATAACCTTCTCCGTTGATTACATTTCCTGCTCATTGAGTTTCGCAAGCTTTGCAGCCTGATCTGCTGCGATGCACGCATCTATGATCTCGTCGATATCTCCGTTCATGATCTTGTCAAGTTTGTAAAGCGTAAGATTGATCCTGTGGTCGGTAACTCTTCCCTGAGGGAAGTTATAGGTTCTTATCTTCTCGGATCTGTCACCCGTACCGATCTGGCTCTTACGAAGTTCAGCTTCGGCATCATGTGCTTTCTGCTGTTCAAGATCGTAGAGTTTCGCACGAAGCAGTGCAAAAGCTTTGGCTTTGTTCTGGATCTGTGATTTCTCTGTCTGCGAGTAGATAACGATACCCGTAGGATAATGGGTAAGTCTTACTGCAGAGTCAGTTGTATTGACACACTGTCCGCCGCAGCCCGACGCTCTCATAACGTCGATCCTGATATCAGCTTCGTTGATCTCAACTTCAACTTCTTCAACTTCTGGCATTACCGCAACGGTTACGGTTGATGTATGGATTCTTCCGCCTGATTCGGTCTCGGGAACTCTCTGTACTCTGTGTACGCCCGATTCGTATTTAAGTTTCGAATATGCACCGTTACCGGTGATCATGAATTCAACTTCCTTCATGCCTCCGATGCCGATCTCGTCAATGTTTACAGTCTCGATCTTCCAGTTCTGACTCTCTGCATAATGTACGTAGAGTCTGTACATCTCGGCTGCAAAAAGTGCTGCCTCGTCTCCGCCTGCACCCGCACGTATTTCCACGATAACGTTCTTATCGTCGTTAGGGTCCTTGGGAAGAAGAAGGATCTTAAGCTTCTGTTCAAGATTAGCTACGGTATCCCTTGCTTCATTTAATTCTTCTTTTAACATCTCTCTCATCTCTTCGTCATTCTCTGCGTCGAGCATTTCAAGAGAGTCTTTGATCGTTTCATTTGCTTTCTTATATTCTTTGTAGGCCTCGACTATGGGTGTAAGATCACTCTGTTCTTTCATCAGCGCTCTGAATCTTGTCTGATTGTCAGTAACGTTCGGCGACTGAAGTTCACCCATGAGTTCTTCGAACCTGATCAATAGATCTTCAAGTTTGTCAAACATATATTTAACCTCCGAAAACGGCGCTTACAACTCTGTTAAGCCCGTTTAAATCCTTAATAACCTTAATGTTCACGAACCCTTCTTTACCAAGAATATCCGGAACGCTTTCACCCTGATCGTATCCGATCTCCAATAAAAGAAGACCGTCTTTTATAAGGTGATCATGCGCTTCCTTTGCTATTATTCTGTAAAAATCGAGTCCGTCCTCTCCGCCGCAAAGAGCCGTAAAAGGTTCGTATTCCTTAACCGTTGCGTCAAGTTCATCTATAACCTTTCTCTCTATGTATGGCGGGTTTGATATGATAACGTCAAATCTGCCGTCAATGTTCTTAAACATATCGCTTACGGTAAATTCGACATCGCATTCATTTAACTTTGCGTTCTTTACAGCCGTATTAACCGCCTGTTCGCTTATATCGCTTCCGAATGCCCTGATATCGTTTCTCTCATGTTTGAGTGCTATGATGATGCATCCCGTACCGGTACACATATCAAGTACTCCGGCATTCTTTGGAACGCTTTTTATGGCTTCTTGTGTCAACACTTCCGTATCAAACCTCGGAATAAGCGTATCTTTGTCACAAAAAAACTGAAGACCGTAAAAGTATGTCTTTCCGGTTATGTACTGCACGGGTTCCCCTGTATTTCTTCTTTCGACAAGTTCGAGAAGCGTATCCTTTTTCTCCTGCGTTTCTTCCTCTTCGGGATGAAGGAACAGACTCATCCTGTCCTTTCCCGTTACATATTCGAAAAGAATAAGCGCATCGGATTCGGCTTCCGGGGAATCTATGCTTTTCTTTGCAAGTTCAAAGAGTTCTTTGTCAGTCATCGGAATCAAGTCCCAGTCTCTTGAATATTTCGTCATACTCATCATCGAGCATCTTGTTAAACGCATCCGTATCCTTTAAAGTCAGATGACCGTGCTCATCAATGATATTGTCGAAATCGTATTCTTCGTCGGATTCTTTTTCGATCTCTTCTTCTTCGTAATTGTAAACTCTGGATACGATTCCGCCTTCGGGCAGCACTTCAACAATATTGTCGAGGCTTTCGGGCATGGGAATGCTTTCGATGTTCTTGTTAAAGAGAGGACCTTCTTCTTCCTCGTCCTCTTCTTTGGCCCTTGCCGCTTCCTCAAGGATGGGCTCGGTAACAGGCTCGAACTGAATAGTATTCACATCCACTTCTTCGTCTTCGGGATCGAATCCGTAATCATCGTCAAAATCAATGCTGACGGGTTGTGTCTTACTTAATTTCTCCATATCAGATTCCACCTTTTCTTCACTCTGATACTCATCAAAATCATAAGTTACAATATCTTCGGAAACGTATTCTTCGCCTTCGTAGTCGTTGATCTCTTCCTGTATTTCATGATGTGCGATAACGAATCTCTCTTCTTCGGGAAGTTCTTCCTCGTAAGTTCCGATCTGGCTTTCGTCTATCGGAGCAAATTCCTCGGTAAGAGAACCGATAGCTTCCTCGAATTCTTCTTCGAGTGCTTTGGTATTATCTTCTTCCTCTTTGGGCTCATCGGCCTTCTTTGTTTCTTTTATCTTAACTTTCTTTTCTTTGTTTTCTTTATGTTCTTCGTTTTCGCTTACGCGGCGTTTCTTCTTTCTTTCGCGCATAACGCTCTGTTCTTTGATGATCTCCTCATCAATCTGAGTTATCTCGGCCATTATGCTTGCATCCATCTTGGCTGCTTCGGATTCGGCCTCAATCTCCTCTGCACTCTTCTTGGGCTTGATACCGAAATCGGAGTCGGAATATTTCTCAGGGAAATTAATAACAAGGAATTCCTTCCAGTCAAATACCGCATCAACAGCGGAAATGGCAGTCTTTATCATTTCATCGTCCGGACTTGCCAGTGAGAAAAGCTCGAAGAAAAATACCGGAGCCATCAGTATTCTCGTAAAAGTATTGTCAGGAAGATAATTCAACAATACGTAAAATTCGTAAAAAAGACCGGTTGCCAGGGGCAGATAAAGCAGTCTGAAAAGAAGACGCATTCCGACATTGTCGATCTTTACGAATACGAAAAGTACAATCGATATGAAAAAGCAGAATACGATGTAATCCGAAAGGCATCTTCCGAAATATCTCGAAGAAGCCATTACATTCTTATATGTAAGTTTTCTTCCGCGTTCGAGGCAGTTTATAACCTTATGTTCTGCGGAATGATATTTCCTCATTCTTCTTACTTCCTTAAAAGCAAGCAGGAATGAAAGGAAAGCGAACATTATGATAACCGAAGCCGCAAATTCGATGATATGAATGACCGAATTGTTTATAATGTATCTTTCAAGAAAACGTGCAAGGAACATCGGAAAGAAAGACACCATAAGAATACATACAACAAAAGAGACACAAGCGGTTATCGCCGTGACTATCATGTTTGTATGCTTTCCGAATAATCTGTTTAATATCTTGTCAATAAAAGTCTCTTTGCCGGTATCGTTTCCGAAAAAATCAGCTGACAGCTCAAGTGCTTCGAGCGTCCAGAGGATATTCTGAACAAGTATGAATATACCTCTGACAAACGGGATCTTCTTGATTAGTTTGTCAGGATTCGCTTCGGCATTTTTGACTATTGTCTGAAGTTCCCCATCGGATTTACGAACCACAACGGCTATTTTGTTCTGATTCTTCATCAGAACGCCCTCAAATACAGGCTTCCCGTTTAAGCCGCTGTTTCGTATCTTACGTCTTTTTTTGGCCATTGTATCTCCGAATCAGCGTGTTCGTTAAAAATGCATCAATAATAAAATAAAGGTTGAGATAATAAATTACCTCAACCTCTCTGTCCACAATTAGTTGCTTTCAACGCCGTACTTCTTATTAAACTTATCAATACGTCCGCGAGCCTGTGTTGCTTTCTGCTGTCCTGTGTAGAAAGAGTGGCACTTCGAACAAACTTCTACGTGTATTTCTTTCTTTGTAGAACCTGTTACAAATGTGTTGCCACAGTTGCAGGTTACAGTTGCCTGATAGTATTCAGGATGAATTCCTTCTCTCATTTCATCTCACCTCTCTATATTAAATTCCTTTATTGTCACAAAATGCTTGATTATTATATCATGACGTATTTTTCAATGCAAGTGTTTTTTTAATACCACTTTGATTTGTTCATCATTGCCACAAATTCGTCATTATTCTTGGTTTTAGAGAACAGATCGAGAACCCTGTCGACAGCTTCATCGGGTTTGAGTCCGTTAAAGCCTCTTCTCATTAAGCTGATCGCGTTAAGTTCTTCGGGATTAAGAAGCAGATGCTCGTTTCTTGTGCCCGATTTGGGAATGTCGATCGCAGGGAATACTCTCTTTTCTGAAAGTTTTCTGTCGAGAACGAGTTCCATATTACCGGTTCCTTTGAATTCCTCGTATACGACATCATCCATTTTGGAGCCCGTATCAACGAGTGCCGTTGCGAGGATGGTAAGGCTTCCGCCCTCTCTCATCGTTCTTGCAGCACCGAAGAATTTCTTGGGCATGTGTAAAGCTGCGGGATCGAGACCGCCCGAAAGAGTCCTTCCCGAAGGAGGGATCACCTGGTTGTATGCTCTTGTAAGTCTTGTTATGGAGTCAAGAAGGATAATGACATCCTGTCTGGATTCGACAAGTCTCTTGGCTCTCTCGATAACCATTTCGGCTACTCTCTTGTGATGTTCGGGTGTTTCATCAAATGTGGAATAAATAACTTCCACGTTCGTTCCTTTGATCGCTTCTTTGATATCGGTAACTTCCTCGGGACGTTCATCGATAAGAAGAATGATCATATGCATGTTGCGGTTGCTGTACAAAACGCTCTTCGCGATATCTTTAAGCAGTGTTGTCTTACCTGCTTTGGGCTGGGATACGATCATGCCTCTCTGTCCCTTGCCCACGGGAGATACCAGATCGACGATCCTCATCGAAACGGGTGCGCCCGGAATATCGAGTCTTATCTTCTCTTTCGGGAATACCGGAGTCATCTCCTCAAATTTATATCTGTTGGCGATCATCTCGGGAGGATTGCCGTTTATCTTGTCTATGAATAAAAGCGGTGAAAACTTTTCTTTATCGCTTTTGATCTTGATGTTACCGGATACGACATCTCCGGTTCTTATGCCGAATTTCTTAACAAGTCCGGATCCGATATAAATATCCTGATCTCCCGTTAAGAAGTTCTTGCTTCTTATAAATCCGAAGTTGTCGGGCATTATCTCGCAGATTCCCGAAGCTCTGATATGAGTATCAAGTCTGGGATCGTATTCCTGTTCAAAAGGCGGCTTGCCGATAACGATCTTTCTTACTTCGTTCTCGGCCTCTCCTTCTGCCGGAGCTGTTTCTTTTACGGCTTCTTCTTTATTTGCTTCCTTTTTAACGGGTTTTTCTTTTGCGTTAACCTTCTCTTTTGCCGGAGCCTTCTCTGTTTTGGCTTTCTCTGCCTTAACTTTTACGGTTTTGGCCTTTTCAGCCTCGATCTCTTTTAATACGGCCTCGTTCTTTTTGGCGATTTCTTCTTTTTCTTTTTCAACAAGAAGATCTATTATTTTCTCTTTGTTCATTGAAGAACAACCCTTGATTCCTGCACTTTTTGCAATGTCTTTTAAAACATCCAATTTAAGAGTTTCGTACTTCTCGCGCATAAAACCTCCATATTCTTAAGTACACATTATTGTTTGTTTGGGAACAAGTATCGAAACCGTCCGATATATGACGGTAATTAGAATATATGATTAATTATCTGTATTATACATCAATTATTTTTATTTGCAAGTTGGATTGTATCATTATCTTGTAAAATGGATTGTTATCAAGTATAATTTAAATGTGGGTTTTGCCACGAGATTAGCAATAATATTTAATATATAGGGGTATTTGTTATGAGATTAATTACACGTTCGGATTTTGACGGACTTGCATGCGGTGCTCTTCTTAAGGAAGCCGGGATCATTGACTCATGGAAGTTCGCTCATCCCAAGGATTTACAGGACGGACTTGTTGAAGTCACTGAGAACGATGTTCTTGCCAATGTTCCTTTTGTAGAGGGCTGCGGTTTATGGTTTGATCACCACTCAAGCGAATTCGAAAGAAATCAGCTCGAAGGCAAATATAAAGGCGAAAGCAGAGTTACTCCTTCCTGCGCAAGGATCATTTATGATTACTACGGCGGAAAAGAACGTTTCGCTCATTTCGATGAAATGATGGAAGCCGTTGACAAAGTAGATTCGGGTAACCTTACCATTGATGATGTTCAGAATCCCAAGGGCTGGGTTCTCGTAGGATTCTTAATGGATCCTCGTACAGGTCTCGGAAGATGGCGTAACTTCACCATCTCCAACTATCAGTTGATGGAAAACCTCATCGAGGCATGCAGAACATTAAATACAGAAGAGATCTTAAACCTTCCCGATGTTAAAGAACGTATCGAAGTTTACTTCGAGCAGGAAGCTTTATTCAAAGAGATGGTTAAAGCACACACCCGTGTTGAGAAAGATCTTATCATCTCCGACTTAAGAGGTGTCGATCCCATTTATTCAGGCAACCGTTTCATGATCTACTCAATGTATCCCGAACAGAACATCTCAATGTGGATCGTAAACGGCAAGGGCGGCAAAGGATGTTCATGTGCAGTAGGTTACAGCATCCTTAACAGAACCTCAAATGTTGACGTAGGTTCGTTAATGCTTAAGTACGGCGGCGGCGGACACAAGGCTGTTGGTACATGCCAGTTCAAGGATGAGGAAATGGATGAGAAGATCAAATTACTCATCAACGACATCGTAAATTACGAAGCTTAATATGAAACATAAAATCCCGGCACGGTGTGTCGGGATTTTTTAATTCCTTAAAGCAAATGAAATGCCCGACATATACATGCCGGGCACTTTTATTTTATCTTATTTATCAATCTCGTTCTGAGCAGCTACAAGGTTGTCTACGCAGTAGATCGCACGAAGCTTCGGCTTCTCGATCTTTCCTGTCGGATTTCTGGGAATATCGGCGAAGATAATCTTTCTCGGTCTCTTATATCTGGGAAGTTTGTGGCAGAACTCTTCCACTTCTTCTTCCGTAAGAGTAAATCCGTTCTTTATTTCAATAATCGCTGCCGTAACTTCACCGAGTCTCTTGTCGGGAATACCGATCACGGCTACGTCCTTTATTGCATTATGCTGTCTTAAGAAATCTTCGATCTGTACAGGGTAAATGTTTTCACCGCCGGAGATAACGACGTCTTTCTTTCTGTCAACAAGGAAGATGAATCCGTCCTCGTCTTCTCTTGCCATATCTCCCGTGAAGAGCCATCCGTCTGCAAGTACTTCAGCGGTAGCCTTCGGGTCGTTGTAATAGCATTCCATTACGCCGGGGCCCTTAACCGCAAGTTCTCCGACTTCACCCTTATTGACTTCTTTTCTGTTCTCGTCGACAATCTTAACTTCCCAGCCGTATCCTGCTTTTCCGATAGCGCCGACTTTGTGAATGTTCTCAACACCGAGATGAACACAGCCCGGTCCGATGGATTCCGAAAGGCCGTAGTTGGTATCGTACTGATGATTCGGGAACACCTTCTTCCATCTTGCGATAAGTGAAGGAGGTACGGGCTGAGCACCTATATGCATTAGTCTCCACTGTGAGAGCTCGTAATCTTCAAGTTTAACTTCTCCCGCATCAATTGCATCAAGAATATCCTGAGCCCAGGGAACGAGCAGCCATACGATTGTACATTTCTCTTTGCTTACGGCTTCGAGAATTGTAGCGGGCTTTGTTCCTTTTAACAGAACAGCCTTTGATCCGGATAAAAGAGAACCGAACCAGTGCATCTTGGCTCCAGTATGATACAAAGGAGGAATGCAAAGGAATACATCGTCTCTCTGCTGGCCGTGGTGATTCTGTTCAACGGCACATGAATGCATCAATGCACGATGCTTGTGAAGGATTGCCTTGGGGAAGCCTGTAGTACCTGATGAGAAGTAAATTGCGGCATAATCGTCATCCGTAATCTTAACATCGGGCTTTTGGCTCGAGCAGTTTGCCACCTGGCTTATATAGTCTTCAGCAAATGAAGGACAGTTCTCTCCGACGTAGAAAAGAAGTCTGTTCTTGCTTATGGAATCTGCGATCTCTTCAACACGTCCGATAAATTCGGGACCGAATACGAGAATGTCAACCTCTGCAAGGTTAAGGCAGTACTCGATCTCATCGGGTGCATATCTGAAGTTCAAAGGAACCGCGATCGCTCCTGCTTTCAATACACCAAAATATATAGGCAGCCATTCAAGGCAGTTCATAAGAAGAATACCAACCTTATCGCCTTTTTTAACTCCTCTTCCGATGAGCATGTTGGCGAATCTGTTAGCCTTTTCTTCGAAAACATTCCAGGTGATCTCTCTTCTGTAATGAGTTACGGGATTTGCTTCAATAAGTTCATATTCCTTCCATGTAACTCTTCTTACTTCTTTGATCTCAGGGTTGATCTCAACCAGACAGATTTCGGAACCGAATTCTCTGGAGTTCCTGTCTAAAATTTCGGTAATAGGCATAATATAAAATCTCCTTAATTTAATACACAATGACTATTATGTCACTTTAAAGCGCGAAAGTAAAGTGTTTTCTTGAAAAATAAAAAAAGCCTCTCGGCAGAAAGACTTTTTTCTTTTAATATACTTTTATCGTTTCGATCACCAACTGTGATTTGTAATCAACATTGGCCTTCTCAATCTTACGACGTAATTCCATTTCATCTTTGCATTTGACGGCACTCGTAATATCAGGAGTCATATAGAACCGCGAAAGCAGTTTCTTCTCTGCCAAATATTCGTCCGTCCTTGTATTATGTGCTATATAGTATTCAGCAGCCATATCTGTTTCCCCTTTCAAGTAATTTTATGATTATTACATTTATTTCATTCCCTAAATAATAACCAATTCCTCGGATACAGCTTTGAGTTTATAACCGCATTTGTTACAGAAAGAACTGTCATACGGTAATGTATTTCCGCAATTCTCACACATCCTCATTCCCTGTGTTTTAAGCTTGCGGTTATTCCAAACTTTGCAATTGTATTCAAGCTTTCTTATCGTGTCAACTTTATCTTTGTAAATCTCGTCTACGCTTTCATTATCCTTGTTGGCCTCGTAGAAGATCTCTCCAAGCTGATAAATCATGTCTTTCTTCATATCCTCGGCCTGTTTGAGCGATACCTCAATGGATTTGAGTTCGGCAGAAGAATTTTCTTTTTTGAATCCCATTGCCATGTTTCAGTCCCCCTAATCTATCTCTTATAATAATTATAACCTTTGTGATAAATAAGTCAATTATGACAACCACTAAAAATGTTAATTTATTGTTAAAAAATTTTTAAGGCTTTTTACGCACGGAATATCCGAATTTTCCTATATATTCGCCCAGTTTTCTGTACTCCCCGTGGGAGTATACCATAAGGCGTGAATCATTGAGATTATATTTGCCTTTTTCGTCCATATATTTCTCGTCTACGCTCACGCTTACAACCTCTGCGATAAACATTGTATGGCTTCCGAGTTCCTTTATTTCCTTTACTTTGCATTCAAGGAAAAGAGGGCTCTCATCGATCCCCGGGCACTTAACGATGCTCGATTCTGCCGGATGAAGGTTCATTTCTTTGAATTTATCGATATCCCTGCCCGATTTAACACCGCAGTAATCCGTTGCAAAGGTAAGATCTTCCGTAGTTAAGTTGATAACGAACTCTCCTGTTTCTCTGATGATGTCATGAGAATATCTTTCAGGTCTTACGCTTATTGAGACCATTACGGGATCGGAGCAGATAGTTCCTGCCCACGCAAGCGTGATGATATTGGGCTTCTCTCCCTCTCTCTGGCATGTAACCATTACTGCGGGAAGCGGATAAAGCATGTTTCCCGGACGCCAATTCTGTCTTGCCATAATAAACTCCTTAAAAATATAAAAGGCGGAATCGCGGAGAGCGAAACCGCCTTTAGATACTTAATGATACTGCTTTTATGCAGCCTGTTCTTTATTCTTTGGTGCAAAGATAAGTTTGAGTAAGAAAAGCATTCCTACCGTAAGTACCGCACCGATGATCAGGCATATGACCGCATTCTGTATAAATCCTGCAAAAAGATACGTTACGAACGATACAGCTGCAACGCTTATCGCATAAGGCAGCTGCGTTGATACGTGATTAACGTGCTTGATCTGCGCACCTGCGGACGCCATGATCGTCGTATCCGAAATGGGCGAACAGTGATCGCCGCAGACAGCACCTGCAAGACAAGCGGAAATACCGATGATAAAGAGTGTGCTGTCAACAGGGAAGATTGCCGTAACAATGGGAATGAGAATTCCGAATGTTCCCCATGAAGTACCTGTTGCAAAAGCAAGGAAGCATGCAACAACGAATATAACTGCAGGAAGCAGAGCATAAAGACCGTCTGCCGCATTCTCCATAACACCGCTTACGAAAATGCTTGCTTCAAGTTCGGATGTCATGTTCTTTAAAGATACCGCAAGCGTAAGAATGAGAATTGCGGGAACCATTGCCTTAAATCCCTTGGGTATGCATTCCATGGCATCCTTAAAGGAAATGACTCTTCTGATAAGAAGATATGCGATAGTGATTATCAAAGCAATAAGAGCACCCCAGGGAAGACCTACTGTCGAATCAGTGTTACCGAATGCTCCGATGAAATTACCGGCATTATCCGTTTCGCCCCAGAAATCGACTCCGAAGAAACCGCCGATATAGATCATTCCGATGATACAGGTTACTATAAGAACCACAACCGGAAGGACAAGATCTATTACTTTGCCTTTGGGATTAAACTTCTCTTCTTCTTTGTCGCTCAATCCGCCGACATCGCCGTTCTGCGCATCTTTCTCGTATTTAACCATCGGTCCGAAATCGAATTTAAGAAGGATCAGACCGATTACGAATACGAAAGTAAGAAGGGAATAATAGTTAAAGAAAATCGCCTTGCAGAAAAGCTGAATACCGTTGATTCCCGTATTCATGTCTTTTGCAACGCCTGATACCGCAGCTGCCCATGATGAAATGGGAGCGATCATACAGATCGGAGCTGCCGTAGCATCAATAAGATATGACAGTTTCGCTCTGGAGATCTTCTTTGAGTCAGTAATGGGTTTCATTACCGAACCAACAGTAAGACAGTTAAAATAATCGTCTACGAAGATCAAAACTCCGAGAACAAAAGTAGCGAGCTGTGCGCCGATCTTTGTCTTAATGTGTTTCTCGGCCCATCTTCCGAATGCAGCCGAACCGCCTGCGGAATTGATCAGAGCAACCATGATTCCCAAAAGAATAAGGAATAAGAAGATGCCCGCGTTTCCGGTTATAGCCTCGATCAGACCTTTGTTTACGATAGTGTCGATCGTACCTACCGGATTAAATCCCGCTACGAAGAGCGCTCCTATGATGATCCCGACAAAAAGTGACGAATAAGCTTCCTTTGTTATCAAAGCAAGCACAATAGCCACTACAGGCGGAATAAGCGCCCAAAAAGTGCCTTTACCAAACATGTTGTAACCTCCCTAACCTTTTATTGTTATTTCGTATAACAACCAATTACCATTTTAATACAAAAAGACAAATATTTAAAGACAAATCAGGCTTTTTGCGAGAGTACTTCCAAAAGAAGTTTTCTTACTCTTTCAACACTCTCAAGATCGAGTTTTTCTTCAGTTGTATGAATGTTTAAAATATTCGGTCCGATAGAAATAACATCCAGATCGTTCTTCTTCTCAAGAAGGATCCCGCATTCAAGTCCCGCATGTACTCCCGTTACGATCGCATCTTTTCCGAAAAGCTTCTTATAGGTGTCTGCCACCCTTCCCGTCAAAACGGAATCGGGATCATATGCCCATCCGGGATAATCACCCGTTAAAGCAAGCTTGCATCCGTGTCCAGCGAGTATCGTTCCAAGTCTTTCTTTTAATGCTTCCTTGCTATCCTTAATAGAACTTCTTAAAAGAAAATCAAGTTTGAAGCCTTCGTCATCAAGGCTCATAACGCCTAAATTAAGACTTGTCTCGACAAGATCGTTAAGTTCGCTCATCTTAATAACGCCGTCGGGTACTTCATTGAGGATTTCGATAATGTCTGATGATCTGTCGAGACATTTTATATGACATTCGTCTGTTGCGCCCGGGCATGCCGCATCTGTCGGATCGCTAACTTTATTTTCTGATGAACCGGCAGAACCGCAGGTATTCTTCGAAGCGCATGATGCACATGAATTGTCTGCTACGATAGGCGTCACTACGATCTGTATATCATCATCGATTCCTTTGTATTCTTCTGTCAGTTTCTCATCAAAGACGCTTATGACTTCTACGAATTTCTCATCGGAAACATCCGTACAGATCATTGCCTTCGCTGATGCGGGAATCGCATTATCTTTTTCGCCGCCCGAGATATCAATGATATCCGTTGCACCTGCTTTGTTTATTTCTTTAAGAAGTCTTCCGAGCACGATGCATGCATTGGCTCTTCCTTCATGGATCGAAGTGCCCGAATGACCGCCTTTTAAGCCTTTAAATTCGACGGAATATACTTTGCCGTGAATATCCTTGCTTTTCTTCGTCTCAAGCAGCGAGAGCATTCTTACTCCGCCTGCACATGATGTGGTGATAACACCCTCTTCTTCCGAATCGACATTTATCATATATCTGCCCGTTATATCGGACAGATCGATCCCTACAGCACCGTCCATTCCGACTTCTTCATTCACGGTAAAGATACATTCAAGTTTGGGATGTCTGATCGTATCGCTCTCAAGGATTTCTAAAGCATATGCTATGGCTATTCCGTCATCACCTCCGAGTGTTGTATCTTTTGCGAAAAGATATCCGTCCTCTTCCATAAGATCAAGGCCTTCCTTAGTCATATCTTTCTTACAGTCGGAAGTCTTTACCGCAACCATATCCATATGGCCCTGGAGAATAATGCCTTCCTCGTTCTCATAGCCTTCGGATGCATCTTTAAAGATTATTACGTTTTTAAGTTCATCCTGTCTGTATTTAAGATCATGCTTCTTTGCAAAATCGACAAGATAATCGCTTATCGCATCTATATTGTAAGAGCCGTGAGGGATCGCACATATTTCCTTAAAATAATCAAGAGTTCTGCTCATATCATTCTCCTTCGTTCATTCTCCACTTAAGGTATTCGCTTTCAAGTATGTATGCGGGAGTAACCGCACCTTCTTTATCACTTGCAGCTATGATCATACCGACCATTCTGTCATTCTCATCAAAAAGACCTTCTCCGGACATTCCGGGAATAACTTCACCTTCAAAAAGACCGACCTCTTCCTGAATCTCGTAAATGAAAGTTCTGCCTTCAAGCCATTTTCCCGTTTTGAATTTCTTTCCCGTGTCCGTTTGATCGGACAAATAATAAACTTTCTGACTTAACGAAAGCTTTTCGTATTCTGATTTAGAAAGCACTTCTGCTTTCTTTGCCCCTTTGAAATCAGGATCGGAATCTTCTCTTTTAATCCTTAAAACAGCCGCATCATGCTCGGGATAAAAATATACCATATAACCTTCTGCTCGTCCGCCGTTTCCAAACTCAGCTTCGGCAACAGCGCTTGCATCGGTTAAATGTTTAGTGGTCAGTATATCGATATATTCATCTTCAACGCCTATCACCACTCCCATTCCGCTTTTATCAAGCGAATGGACCTTAACCTGAGTCAGGTTCCTGAAGCCTTCGTCTTTAAGTCCGACTTCGGAGTATGCATCTTTTATAACAAACAGTCCGAATATGCTTACGGCAAGAACACATATAAGGCATACGGGAGTCAGTATTAATGCTTCTTTTTTGTTTCTTTCTTTCATATTTTATCTTTTCACTGTTTAGTTCAAATTATATATGTATGCAAATTGGTTTACATAACTAAATAATTAATGCTGCCGCTTTAGCGACAGCACTATGTCTTTTATTTTAAGAATCCGGAAACAATTTCCTTCTCGGCTTCCTCTTCGGTTAAGCCCAATGTCATAAGCTTGATAAGCTGCTCACCCGCGATCTTTCCGATCGCAGCTTCATGTATGAGTGAAGCGTCCACATTGTTTGCGGTAAGCGCAGGGATCGCTTCAACCTTGGCATTATCCATTATGATCGCATCGCATTCACTGTGACCGTGGCAGACGCCGTTTCCGTTGATCTCCGATTTGAAGATCTGATGTGATTCGTTCTTTGCAACCGATCTTGAAACCAGATCCGCACTTGAATTCTCGCCGTCTAAGTCAACCGAGAAATCAGTTGTGGCAAGCTGCTTGTCATGCGTCATTATTTTTTCTTTAATAACCAGCTGTGCGTTGTCGAGTACTTTGGCGGTTGTTTCTCTCTTTGTCGAATCGATACCTTCGATCTGAACGGTATCCATCTCCATGTATGAACCTTCACGAAGCAGGATCTTTGTCTGGGGATTCATGATCCTCTCGCCTGTTCCTTCACCGCTTCCGTAATGTTTCTCGACATATTTGACTCTTGAATTCTTTCCTATATCGAAAGAGTGGATTCCCGAATGCTCGCTCGCATCTTTTCCTCCGTTATGGATTCCGCAGCCTGCGATGATCGTAACATCGCAGTTTTCACCGATGAAGAAATCATTGTATACGGATTCTTTTAATCCGGACTGTGCAATGATAACGGGAATATGTACGCTTTCGTTTCTGGTATTGTCTTTTATTATAATGTCAATTCCGGGCTTGTCGGTTTTGGTTACGATGTCGATGTTTGCAGAAACATTTCTTCCGTAAAGTTCACCGTCTTTTCTTATGTTGTAAGCACCCGCGGGGATCTCATGGAGTCCCGCAACCTGCTCAAGTAAATCCTGGGTAATCTTATCCATTGCGCGACCTCCTATAATTTATTAACTAATTTCGAACATCCGGGTCCGTCGGCAAGAAGTCCGGGCAGTACATCGTCCTTGCTTCCCGTATTGATGACTTTTCCGTTTGCCAAAACTATTATTTTATCTGCTATGTTAAGGATTCTTTCCTGATGCGAAATGATTATAATGCTTCCGCCTGCTTTGTTATGCATCATTTCAAATACTTTGATAAGACTCTGGAAACTCCACAAGTCGATTCCTGCTTCGGGTTCATCGAATATCGAAAGCGATGTGCCCCTTGCCATTGTCATCGCGATCTCTATTCTCTTGGCTTCACCGCCCGATAAAGATGCGTTTAATTCACGATTGATGTAATCCTTGGCACAAAGTCCTACTTCCGAAAGATACTCGCACGCTTCGGCGGTTGATATCTTATGTCCTACGGCGTAAGTGATCAGATCTTTTACGGTGATCCCTTTGAATCTTACGGGCTGCTGGAACGCGAAGCTTATTCCTTTATGAGCTCTTTCCGTAATGCTTAAATCCGTAATATCCTCTCCGTCAAGAAAAATCCGACCCGATGTCGGTTTGATAATCCCCGCAATTATTTTTGCAAGTGTGGATTTTCCTCCTCCGTTCGGACCGGTAATGGCTACAAATCTCTCGTCGATTGTTAAATTAATGTCTTTTAAAATCTCTTTGCTGTCATCTCCCGTTACTTCATAGGAGATATTTTTTAACTCAAGCATAATAGCTCCTTTAACTTATTTCCGTCAGAAATTATATGAATTCTTTCCGGATCTTTTTACTTTGTACATATTTCTGTCGGCCTTATCGAAAAGTCTCTTGAATCCTGTACCGTCCTGAGGCGATACGGCAATTCCGACACTTGTTTTGATAACGTATTTCTCTTCTTCACCGACAGGGTTGTTCTCGAAGTTCGCGAACATCTGCTTAACCTTTTCATTAACCGAAGTCATGTCCAGAATATCCCTGCAGAATACCAGGAATTCGTCACCGCCGATCCTTGCGGTAATGTCATTCTCTCCGAACGTGTTGTTAATGATATCGGCAGCCGTTTTAAGGACTCTGTCTCCGAAACGGTGTCCGTACGTATCGTTAACATGTTTAAAATCATCCAGATCGAGAATAAGCAAAGCATTCGTTTTGCCTTTACCGTCATTGGCGAAATATTCCTCGATGATCTCTTTGACGGATGCATTGTTGTAAAGTCCTGTCAAAGAATCATGCTGCGATTTATTCTTAAACTCAAGAGTAGTCACTTTAAGTTCTTCGATATCATGCATGCTTCCCACTATGCCGATGGGTCTGCCTTCATCATCGTGCAGAAGGTTATACTGCATTTCCTTCCATCTGAAATCCGGAGATGCAAGATGACGCATTCTTACCTGAATGCGGCCTTCACCCTGTGTTGCGATGATCGAACGTATCCTGCTGTCGTCCTCGGGATGGAAAATCTTCTCTTTGGACATCATCTCGGTAAACTTCTCATATCTGATCCATCTGCTGTCACCGAACGAATCTTTTAAAAGAACATTTTTGTTGAAAAGTTTTAAGAGATCTTCTTTAAAATTATATTCAAACAGATCGTCATTTGTATTTCTTATAACAGTAAGAAGTCTTTCCTGTTCAAGCATGTAATTGGCCTGCGCTTTTCTTATCTCGGTAATGTCCGTTAAAGCGCAAAGAACATAATTGCCATCGTTTTCTTCGCTGACTTCTGCTTCAATGATCGTAATGATTTTTGTGGAATCGGATCTGGTGAGTTTAAGTTCCTGCTTTACGGATTTTTTACAGCCTTCGCAATTCCTTAATTTCTCCCGGAAAAGTTTAATGTCTTCTTCGTTAAAGACTTTGGTGTAATCCTTGACGATTATTTCGCTCATCTGAGCATCGTCATATCCGACGAGCGCAAGAAACTTAAGGTTATATATAAAATTGGGTCTTCCAATCTTATTAACCAGCAATCCCGCAACCGGTATTCTGTTAAAGAAATCCAGATCGTTTGAATGTGTCATAACAAGAATATGTTAACACAATTTTAACATAATTTCTATACACTTTTAACGCCGTCTATGATAAAATATTTCTATGCAAATAAGGGGGTTATAAAATGCAGAATGACGAAAACGTTATGCTGATTGAAGAGCTCAAAGACCAGCTTTCCGGGGAAGAGCTGCTGGAGGTTCTCGATCGGTATAAAGAACTTATGACCAAATATTCCTGTGCGATAAAGGAAATAAGGACAAAATTCGAAGTTCTGAATGAAGAACTTCAGATCAAAAATAAAAGAAACCCGATTCACGCTATATATTCGAGAATCAAAACAATACAGAGTATCAGAGACAAATTAAACAGAAAAAATCTTGATTTTTCATTTGATAACATTCAGGATGAAATCCATGATGTGGCAGGTATCAGAGTAATATGTCCTTTCGTTGATGACATTTATGAGATCGCCGACATGATCCTTAAACAGGATGACATCAAGCTTATCAATTACAAAGATTACATCCGTGCTCCGAAGCCCAACGGCTACAGAAGTTATCATATGATCGTCGAGATACCGGTCTTCTTCTCCGAACACAAAGAGTATCTCAAAGTAGAAGTTCAGTTAAGAACGATTGCAATGGACTTCTGGGCAAGTCTTGAACACGAAATGAGATACAAGAAAGACCTTACCGAAGAAATATCTCAATCCATTTACGCACAGCTTCTTGATTGTGCAAACACAATCACAGAGATGGATTCAAAGATGCAGGATATCAAGAATCAGATCTATCCCAAGTATCCCGAAGCCATGTAAGAAAAACAAAACCGGACGTTTAAACGCCCGGTTTTTTATTGCTTATTTTCATGTGCTGATTTATTTAATTTCTCTTCGATTTTTAGTATCTCTCTGCACTCTTGTCTTTAACATATTCGTCAAACAGTTTCTTGCACTCTTTTCTGTCGGTTTCTTCCAATGTAAGAATGCTTCCGGAACCGTTTAAGAAATCATAGAACTTATCGTCCCTGAATCCGATCTTATCCGTGTCCTCGACATTGCATCCGTAATAAGCCTTTGTGATATTTGCCCACATTATGGCTCCGAGGCACATCGGGCAGGGTTCGGCAGTCGTATATATCTCACATCCTGACAGATCGTGCGTTCCCATCTTTGCACATGCATCCCTTATGGCTTCCATCTCTCCGTGGCATGTCGGATCGTGTTTTTGAAGCACTCTGTTATGCCCTCTTCCTATAATTTCGTTGTCTTTTACGATAACTGCTCCAAAAGGTCCTCCGTGACCGTTTTCTATTCCTTCATAAGCCTCTTTTAAGGCTTCTTTCATATAATCCATTTTCAGTCTCCGTTTTTAGTTGTTTTTTACCATTGTTATTATGAATTTTACGATCGGCGGCAGGTAATTAAATAAGAAAAGAACTACGCAGATCACATAGAAGAACCACATTGCCGGTGCGAAAAGAGAAGCAATCTGATTTTTGACGCTTTCTTCTCCTTCTTTTCTGGTGATCTGTAGTTTCTTCTTTACTGCCAGTACTATCAATACGATAAGTCCTGCGATCGCCATTGTAAAGAGGAATCCCATCCATAAAAGAACGAGGGATGTTGCCGCCATAAAACTTAAAGCATTGGGATCATAATCCATGACTGCGTTCATAAGAACATCCGCATCGGGATTGTTCGCATCCAGCGAGAATTTCGCAGCCGAATCAAGCATCCATTCATAAAGTCCGAGCGTCACTATGGAAGTTCCGCAGTTCATGATCATATGAAGAATAATCGTATATATAACTTTTCCTGTTTTTACATAAATAAACGCGAAAAGGCATCCTATTAAAGTTGCAAATCCCGCCTGAGAAAAGTTCCCGTGGAAAAGACCGAACATGATTCCCGAAACAAGTATGGCGGGAAGATATCCGTTCACGGATACATGATCGATAAGAACCTTTCTGAATATCAGTTCTTCAAAGATCGGAGCAAGTATTCCGACTATAAGAACACGAACGAAGAAATTACTGCCAAGCATCAGTTCCAGAAGCTTATTGGCACTTTCTATGTCTTCGAAAGGAAGCGTAAGCGGAAGATGCAGGCACTGTCCGACGATAATTCCGATAAGCGTAAGCCCGTACATCATGAGAATGCACAAAAGGAATTTTCCAAATGTCATCTTCTCATTTTCCATCTCTGCTTTCGGCATATTTTTCGTCAGAAGAAAAACAAGAGGAAATCCTATCAGATCAACGGCAACTACCACCATAGCCAAAGCCACATATACCGCATTTTTCTCGTAAAACTCCGGCAACAGCTGACTTATCAGAAATTCCAGTCCCAGCTGAACCGCTATATATACAACGCCCATCAGTCCGTATTTCCAGCCGATGGAATTCATGGTTTTCTTCATTATTTATACTCTCCTTTTACGCGGAATGTTTGACACATTATGGTCACATTCACATGTTATATTATAAAATATTATTCATGCATTTGTAAAAGCAATTTTAAGCCGATAAAATTTTGTAATGGCTAACATTTATTTTATTATGATATAATTCTCAAAAAAGAACGGTGTCCGATCATTCGGATATGATATATGTTGGATTTTAAAAAAGTCACAATCGAAGATAAAGATATTCTCACTCCGTATTTATCCGAATACGGCTCTTCTTCATGCCAGCATTCCTTATATCTGATGACCGGTCTTTCGATGAAATACGGTGACGAATATGCAGTTGTCGAAAACGTTCTCTTCATCCACAGAAGCGAACTCGACAAAGACGGCTTCAGGGTTTATCTGGCGCCATTGGGCAATATACAAAGCGATTTCCGTCATTATATGGATATCCTCCTTGACGATGCATCAGTACATGGTTCAAAAGTATCATTCTTTACCGTTACCGAAGATTTCAAAAAACTTCTTGAAGAAAACTACCCCGACAGATTTGAATACGAAGACTCCGAAGATTATGCAGAATACATTTATTTAACGGATAATCTTTCCATTCTTCCCGGACGTGCTCTCGCGCCTAAAAGAAATCGTGTAAGGGCCTTTTATTCCACATACGAAGGACATGTCAGAATCGAAAACATTACCGAAGA
>CACZOG010000182.1 GCA_902782715.1 uncultured Lachnospiraceae bacterium
CAGTTTCCGTCAGATGCAGAGAGCGTACCGTTTTCTTCAAGCGTATATTCTTTGCCGCAGCCCGCGCATGTTATGTGTATTCCTTTGCCGAGCATGTGACCTTCTTTTTTGCAGGCGGGACATTTGTAGAGTACGCGGTGAAGTCCGTCTGCCCTGAAGGGTTCGTCAATGATCACATTGTTTTCATGCTGCGCTTTGAAATGGTCGTACTCAAATTCTCTGCTTAAAACTTCATTGAGTTCTGCATTGCTCTTTTGTCTGATATCTTCGGGCGAAAGGAGGTATTTTACGGTTGCTTTTATATCAACTTCACGTTTTTGAAGATTGTTATATAAAGGATCCCTTAAAAATGCTCCTTCGGTTTTGATCATTACAACCGGCACATTCATAAGCTTTAAACATTTCGCCAGACTCTGAGGAAGAGGGGTTTGGGTTCCGTCAAAACTGTAACTTGCTTCGGGGAACATTACCACAGAACTCTTAAGGTTTTCAAATGCATATTTCATGTCCTTTACCAGAGTCATATCCGTTACGAATTTGTTGGTCGGAATGCATCCGACTTTACGCATAAGGCCCGCTTTTCCGACAAAACCGTCATTGGTGCAGACTATGTGATACTGCCTGTCAAAAAAGAGCGTACCGACGATCTGCAGATCCGTAAAACACGAATGATTCATAAGGATAAGGCACGGTTCATCTTTTGAGAGTTTTTCCATACCGATCTCATCATAAGAAAAATTCGTTGCTTTTAATTCACCCTTCGATAAAACCTTTATCAGCTTTCGTAAAAAAACCGACTGCTTTACCGGATCGATATGACCGTCTTTTTTTATTGCGCATACTTCTTCGTATTCTTTCGGTGTATCCTTAATCTTCATACTCTTAAATAAATCCTTTTATACAAAAAGCCGAAGTCAATGCTCCGGCTTTAAATATTTGTTTTAAAAAAACTTACAGTTCTCTGTTTCTCTCAACGCATGCTTCAACGGCATCCATTACAACGCCTCTGAAACCGCCCTCTTCGAGAACCTGAACTGCAGCGATGGTTGTACCTGCGGGTGAGCATACCATGTCTTTTAATTCTCCGGGATGCTTTCCCGTCTCAAGCATTAAAGCAGCGCTTCCTTTTACTGCGGAAGCCGCAAATTCATATGCCTTGTCTCTTGTAAGGCCTGCTGCCACGCCTGCATCTGCCATTGCTTCTATGAACATAAATACGTATGCGGGAGCGGAACCGCTTATTCCGACAACAGCATCCATCTGTGATTCGGTAACTTCGATCGCCTTGCCGCATGCACAAAGAATGTTGAGCGCAGTCTTCTTTTCTTCATCGCTTACGTTTTTGTTTGCGCATACTCCCGTGCAGCCTTCACCGATCAGTGCGGGAGTGTTGGGCATGCATCTTACGATCTTCATATCGGAACCGATATTGTTTTCAAGCCACTCGATAGTCTTTCCAGCAGCGATAGATATAACAAGTGTGTTCCTGTTCCATTTGTCTTTGATCTTAGAAAGCATATCTCCCATGTGCTGGGGCTTTACTGCAAGAATAACAACATCCGCTGCGGCAAGAACCTCTTCGTTTCCGCCTGCGATATTGATCCCGTAACTGTTTTTCGCTTTATCTTTTAATGTATCGGACAGATCAAAACCGATAACATTTTCTTTTTCAACTATTCCTTTTGATACAATTCCTCCGAGAATTGCTCCGCCCATGTTTCCGAGTCCGATAATACCAATTTTCATATCCGTAAAAACTCCTTATTAATCTTTTCCCGTATCGTTTGTTTAACAATAAAAAAGAGCCCGATACAACGTTTTCATTATATCATCGAGCTCTTTTTTTCTCAATAGCCGTAATCATAATCAGGCGGATCAGTTTTCTTTATAATAATCCATCATGTTTACCGGTTTTTCGTCTATGGTCATCGACAGTCCGAGATGAGGTCCCGTAGATCTTCCGGTGCTTCCCAGACTTCCTATGGTTTCCCCCGCTTTAACTTCATCGCATTCATTTACGTTTATGCTGTCCAGATAACTGTATCTTATCAGGGCATTATCTGACAAAATGACTATGCTGTTTCCGTATTCAATCGAGAAATCGGCAGATACGACGATTCCGTCAGATATTGCATATACAGGATCGCCCGTTTCGCCTGCGATATCTGTCTCAGGATGTTTTTCAGCATCAAACTGCCTCGATATAACCTTGCTGACGGTAGGCCAGCAGGAGAAGGATGTAAACTCATCGGCCAAAACTTCCATCTCGATTATCATCGTATCTGTAAGCCAGTCCGACATATTACTGCTGAATATGCTCTTATCCACTTTTTCATATGTAATATCCGGATCGTTCGTAAGTATAACTAACTTGCTCATACAGGCCGCATTAGGCGATCTTCCTATAAGTATCTTTTTGTTTTGGAATAACACATCCTCATCGACCACATAATGTCCGTCCTCGTATTTGTAATCTGAGGAAGTACCCATAAAGTCAGATTCGGGAAGTTCTTCGTTTTCAGCCAAATCCTGATCATTAGAAACATTATTACCATTCTCTGAGATCGTCGCAAACATGAAGTATGCCTTCCCTATGTCATTCCATACCGATTCAACGATATAAAGGTTACTTGTATCTGCGGAAAACGCTATCGAATGTGTCTTTTTATCATAGGGCAGATATGTAAAACCTGTATCGGGATCGGTCATCTCGGGTATATATTTTACGATCACTTCATCAGGTGTTTCGGTAAAGTCCAAAATGACCGTATGTTCATCTCCGTCGGCATACAGACATTCATCAAAGTGCTTCTCCAGTTCAAGATCATGTACTTCTTTGCTTTCCATTTCCAAAATGGTCTCATTGGGAATTTCTCCCGCCGGAACGAATCCGACATAATCCGCAGTTTTAAAATCATCGGTTTCCGAAAAAGCGACCTTAAGTTCGGGAGGCATGTGTTTTAATTCGTTTTTCTTGGGATTTGTCAAAAAACAGACTCCCGCCGCCAATATTGCCAAAACCGAAATTATAATGATCCAGAACGCCGGTTTCTTATAACTTAATATTCCGTCTACTCTCTGCTTTACTCCGTTTTCTCCGAAAGCAAGCGGGCAGGCGCTGATGCTTCTTCTGTTAAAAGCACAGTCCAAAAGAGCCTGTGAATAATCGGCCATAAAGCTTTTATCCTTGTCTTTTATCACCTTCTCATCGCAGGCCGCTTCAATATCGGCGCAAAGCAATATATATGCCACCCAGCAGAGAGGATTAAACCAGTATACGCTCAGAAGAATAAAGCCAAGGGGTTTCCAGAGATGATCTCCTCTTTTGATATGTGCTTTTTCGTGTCTTATGACATATTCGTAATTCTTCGCATCAAGACTTGAAGGAATGAAAATGATCGGTCTGATAATACCCAGAATAAAAGGTGAATTCAGGCCATCGCATATCCTTATCCTCTTTTCCTTATCATTAAGAGGAACTGATGTTTTCACACTTTTTCTTAAGCGAAGATAACTGATCAATGCATATAAAAGCATTGAAATTACTCCGGCTGCCCAGACTATGGAAGCAGCGGATACCACTGTCCTGACCGGATTCTTTTTCGTCTCTGAAACAGGATTAAAAGTCTGTTCAACAACGGGATTGACCGTATTGTTCACAAAATAGAAACCTGTATTGATCTCCGGGGCGGCATTTGAAGTCACGATATCCGTCGATATCACTTCGCCGCTCGGAATGAGACTTAATGCGCTCTCGATCGAGAACGGTAAAAGAAGTCTTAACGCCACCAGAGCCCAGAGTACGCATGATATCCACTTCGGTGCTTTTTTAAGAATCAGGCGTAATAAAAGAACCGCCAGAATTAACCATCCGGATACCAGACTTATATTCAAGATTTTAAGAAAAACTACACTCACGATAATATCTCCTGAAAATAATCATAACTATTTAGTCTTAAATTCATCGATCATCTTCTGTATCTCTTCCGCTTCTTTTGCCGTAAGTTTCTTATTAGAGATAAAAGCGGCAATAAATGCGGGGAGCGATCCCGCATAGGAATCTTCTATGATCTGTTCACTCTTTGCGGAATAAAACTCTTCCTTTGAAATAACCGATGAAACGATTCCGTCAACATTTTTTAATATACCTTTCTCGCAAAGCTTACGAAGCACTGTGTAGGTAGTTGACTTCTTCCACTGCAATTCCTTTTCACATACTTTAACCAGATCGCCGGATGCAATAGGTTCATTAGACCATACCAAATCCGCAAATCTTTCCTGTACTGCTCCAAGTTCAAAATCAATCATAATAATTCTCCTTTGGTCTATCGCGATAAACTAATTGTAGTTTATAGCAATAAACCAATTCTGTCAACCCCAAAAAATAATGTTTTATGAAAAATTTTTAAGTGGAACGTTTAAGGAACGCTAAAGCCATCTTCGTGGAACTTACCCGCAATAAAATGTATGTTATCGGTCGGCATTCGGTTTGCCGCGAATAAAAAATGGAGGCTGCTATTTATGTATTTTGAATCAATTGCAAAAATCATTTCCGAGCGTACAGGAACTGACATTTCCAAGATCAAACCCGAAAACAGATTCGTGGATCTCGGAATTGACTCGCTCGACACCGTGGAACTTCTTATGGATCTTGAAGACGAGATCGGACTTCAGATCGATCTCGATGAAAAGGTTGAGACCATCGAAGATCTCGACAATTTCATCCAGAGAAAACAGGCGGTATAATGCCATGATCAAGTCAGCAATATGTGAGATGCTCGGCATCGAATATCCCGTCTTTCAGGGCGGAATGGCATGGATTTCTGACGGAAAACTCGCCGCTGCCGTTTCAAACGGCGGCGGTCTGGGTATCATCGCTGCGGGAAATGCTCCGGGCGAATATGTCAGAGAACAGGTAAGAATCGCAAAAGGTCTCACCGACAAACCGATCGGTGTAAACATAATGCTTTTAAGTCCCTTTGCCGATGAGGTGGCAAAAGTTGTCGTTGAAGAAAAAGTCAACGTAGTCACAACCGGTGCGGGCAACCCTTCCAAATATATTAAGGAATGGCTCGATGCGGGAATAAAAGTCATCCCCGTTGTCGCATCCACCGCAATGGCCAAACTTATGACCAGACTCGGTGCGTGCGCACTTATAGCCGAAGGAGGCGAAAGCGGAGGACATGTCGGTGAACTGACAACAATGGTCCTCGTACCGCAGATCTGCGATGCAACAACTCTTCCCGTAATAGCTGCGGGAGGAATCGGAAACGGCCGCGGAATGGCTGCCGCTTTTATGCTCGGTGCATGCGGAGTTCAGATGGGAACAAGATTTTTAAGCGCCTACGAATGCAGTATTCACCCCTCATATAAAGAGAAGATCCTTAAGGCAAACGACCTTTGCACGATGGTAACGGGAAAACGACTCGGTCATCCCGTAAGGAGTTTAAGAACCCCTTTTGCCAGAGATTATTTCAAAGCGGAATATTCTGATATCTCCGACGAGGATCTTGAGAATCTCGGAGTCGGTGCATTAAGAGCCGCCGTTGTCGACGGAGACAACGAAAAAGGATGTTTCCTTGCAGGTCAGATCGCTGCGGTCGTAAATAAGGAACAGAGCGCTGCAGAGATCATAAAAGAAGTAGTAAGCGAGGCCGAACCCATTCTTAAGGCGGCCAAAGAACTGGTGGAGTAAAAATGAACGAAAAAATATCATTAAAAGGACAGACCGCCGTTGTAACGGGCGGTTCAAGAGGTATCGGAGAAGCCGTAGCTTTAAGACTTGCTTCTTTGGGTGCCAATATAGCAGTCATCTACGCTAATAACGATGACGCCGCAAATAAAGTATGCGAAAAATGTAAGAACGACTACAACGTCGATGCTAAAGCATACAGACTCGATGTATCGGATTTTAATGCAGTAAAAGAAACCGTCAGTGAGATCAAAAAGGATTTTAACACAGTGCACATTCTGATAAACAATGCCGGAATTACACGGGATAATCTCCTTGCAATGATGAAGGAGGATGATTTCGATGCTGTTTTAAATACAAATCTAAAAGGGGCTTTCAATATGATACGACATACATCCGGTATGTTTATCAGGAATCACGGCGGATGCATTGTAAACATCTCTTCCGTAGCCGCTTTGCTCGGTAATGCGGGTCAATGCAATTACAGTGCATCCAAAGCCGGTTTGATCGGGCTTACCAAATCGGTTGCAAGAGAACTTGCATCAAAAAATGTAAGATGTAACGCGATCGCACCCGGATTTATAGCAACGGACATGACTGTTGATCAGGAAAACAATCCTCTTTTGGAAAGGATTCCTCTCGGTCGTATGGGAAGTACCGAAGATGTTGCGGATGCGGTCGAATATCTCGTATCTGCTTCCTATGTAACAGGTGAAGTCTTAAAAGTTGACGGCGGAATCGCCATGTAAATAAAACGAAAGTGAAAAGAAAACAATGAACGAAAATTACAGAAGAGTCGTTGTTACGGGCCTTGGTGCGATCACACCCGTCGGCAACAACGCAAAAGATACCTGGGAAAGTCTTAAAAACGGAAAGAACGGCATAGCGCCCGTTTCAACATTCAGCACAGATAATTTAAAAGCCAAGCTTGCTGCCCAGGTTAAGGATTTCGATCCCGCAGAATATCTTGAGGTTAACGAGATCCTTCGTACCGACAGATATACACAGCTCGCTTTGGGTGCAGCCGAACAGGCGGTTAACGAAAGCGGTATAAAAGGAAATGTCGACCCCGACAGGATCGGCGTAATATTCGGTACAGGGATCGGCGGTATTTCAACCTTTGAAAAAGAACACTCAAAATTACTTGAAAGAGGACCCAGAAGAATATCCCCTCTTTTTGTTCCGATGATGATATCCAACATGGCCGCAGGAATGATCGCGATCAAATACGACTGCCGCGGAAGTGCAATGCCCGCAGTTACCGCTTGTGCATCGGGCTCTAACGCTATCGGAGAAGCAATGCGCCTTATCCGTCACGGATACTCTGACGCAGTGATCACGGGTGGTACGGAAGCCGCAATATGTGTATCCTCTCTTGCGGGATTCGTTAACATGCAGGCACTTTCCACATCGGAAGATCCCAATGCCGCATCTCTTCCTTTTGACAGAAGAAGGGGCGGTTTCGTGATCGGTGAAGGTGCGGTTTCACTCGTACTTGAAGAATACGAACATGCAAAGAAAAGGGGCGTTCCCATCTACGGTGAGATCTGCGGATACGGTTCCACATGCGATGCATACCATATAACCGCTCCCCATCCCGAAGCAAGAGGCGGTTCAAAGGCAATGATGATAGCGCTGGCTGAAGCAGATCATAAAGAAAACGATGTTGTATATATTAATGCTCACGGTACGGGAACTCCCATGAACGACGTTCTCGAAACACTTGCGATAAAGCTTGCTCTCGGCGAAGAAAAAGCAAGAGAAGCACTGATCAGTTCAACGAAATCAATGACAGGTCATATGCTCGGTGCCGCAGGTGCGGTTGAAGCTTTAGCCTGCTTAATGGCATTAAAAGAAAACATTATCCCTCCGACTATCAACTTAAACGAGCCGGATGAGAAATGTGATCTTAATTACGTACCCAACAAAGCAGTTAACGCAGACATCACTCTCGCACTTTCGAACTCTCTCGGATTCGGAGGTCACAATGCATGTCTCGCTTTCAGAAAGGTATAAAAGATGAACAAAGATGAAATAATGCAGATCCTGCCTCACAGGGATGACATGCTTCTTATCGAAGACTCGGAAAATGTTGACGGAACTGCGATCGGTCATTATCACGTTCGCGGAGATGAATTTTTCTTAAAAGGTCATTTTCCCGGAAACCCCATAGTTCCCGGTGTCATCCTCTGCGAAATGATGGCACAGAATGCATGCGTACTCATGCTTGATAAGATCACTGAAGACTGTCTTCCCGTTTACACAGGATTAAATAACGTAAAGTTTCGCTCCCCGGTAAGACCGGGCGATACGATCGAACTTAAATGTGAGATCACACGTTCAAAACATCCCTTTTATTTCGGCAGAGGCAGTGCCTCTGTGGGCGGAAAGCTATGTATGTCCGCCGAATTCTCATTCGCTATAACGGGAGCTGACAAAAAATGAGCATCAGTCAATTATACTGTCGCGAAATAACCGACGAAAACGGTGCATTAACCGATATAAACCTGGATTATCCCGATGATTTTAATTTCGGATACGACGTTGTCGATCTGCAGGCCGAAAAAGAGCCCGAAAAAAGAGCGCTTGTCTGGTGCGATACCGAAGGCGAAGAACACATTTTTACTTTTTCGGATATAAAAAAATACAGCAACAAAATGGCAAACGTATTTTTGTCACAGGGAATTAAAAAAGGCTCAAGAGTAATGCTCGTTCTCAAACGTCATTACGAATACTGGTTTGCCGTTGTTGCACTTCATAAGATCGGTGCTCTTGCTATCCCCGCATCTCACATGTTAACGGTAAACGACTTTGTATACAGGATAAATACAGCTAAAGTCGATGCGATCGTCTGCACCCCTAAAAACGAAATACCCGACAAGATAAAAGAAGCCGTTTCAAAGAGCGGTATCAGTGTAAAACTCTGGTGTGTGCAAAGTGACACGGACGGCTTTGATAATCTTACAGAACAAACAGAAAATGCAGGCGAAGAACTTAAGAGAATTCCCACGCTTGCAACGGATGAAATGCTTATGTATTTCACCTCAGGAACTACCGGCTATCCAAAGGGAGTAATTCATGATTACGCATACCCTTTGGCTCATATAATCACCGCCAGATACTGGCAGCAAACTGAAGATAACGGTCTCCACCTCACACTTGCCGAGACGGGCTGGGCAAAAGCATCATGGGGTAAGATCTACGGTCAATGGCTTACGGGCTGTGCCGTAATGGTTTATGATTTCGACAACTTTGAACCCAGGCAGCTTATTAATATCATAAACAGATACCATGTCACGTCTTTTTGCGCTCCGCCCACGGTATATCGTTATCTCGTTCGTAAAGGGATTCCCGAAATGCCAACGCTCAAGCATGCCTCTACAGCCGGAGAGATGCTTGCACCTGATGTGTTCCGTAAATTCTTCGAACAGACAGGACTTACCCTGTCCGAAGGATACGGTCAGACCGAGACCACTTTGTTAATTGCTAATTTTAAGGGAAGAAAAGCACATGAAGGCTCTCTGGGAATCCCCTCTCCTTTTTACAATATCGAATTAAGAAATTCCAAAGGAGAAAAAGCAGCGCCAAACGAAATCGGAGAAGTCGTTATCATTCCGAAAGAAAACGCACCTAAGACAGGAATCTTCTGTTCATATCTTGACAATGAAGAACAGTACAAACATGTATGGAGGGACGGTGTTTATCACACGGGCGATGCGGCTTACATCGATGAAAACGGCGTATTTTATTTCCACGGGCGCTTCGATGATATCATTAAGACCGGCGGTTTCAGAGTCGGTCCTTATGAAGTCGAAAACGTTCTTTTGGAACACCCCGCAGTGGTTGAATGCAGCGTTATCGGAATACCCGATACGTTAAGAGGCCAGGCTATAAAAGCAGTGATCGTGCTTGACCGAGGATACTCTCCTTCAGGAAAGCTTGAAACGGATATCAAGGAATTCTGTAACAAAAAGCTTGCCGAATACAAATGGATAAGGCTTGTGGAATTCGTAAAAGAGATGCCCAAAACCATAAGCGGAAAAATAATAAAACCGGCTTTAAGATGATCTTTTTCCTTTTACAGAACCGGGAAGTTGAAAAGAATCAGCAACTCTGTTAAAATCTAACATTGTAAAACAAACATCTGAGTTACTGCTAAAAGGAAAACAAATGAATAACATACCGAAAAGAGCCGACGACATACTTAACCTGCATATTAACGGCTTTCATCAGTATATCTTTGACGATACCCTTCATTTATCATTCGTAAGCAGAAATTTCTGCGAAATGACCGGATACGAAGAAGACGAACTACTTGATGAAAGCAGAGATTCATATGCTCTTCTCGTAGATCCAAAGGATCTTAAAATTTATTCTTCTTTACTTGATAAAGTGCGCCTGCAGAAAGAAGCAAGCGCTAAATATCATTTGATCAAAAAAGACGAAAGTTTGATCTGCGTCCTCGATACAATGACATGTATCGAAGATGAGGATAAGCTTATCGTCTCTTCTTATCTTACGGACATTTCAGAATTTGAAACCGATAACGAAATTTCCCTTCCGGCAAATGAAAACATCAGTTATCTTGAGGCATTAAGCGAAGTTTATGATAAGATCTTCGAATTCAGCACCTCAGAAAACACCGTAAAATGTTTATACTGCGACGACCTGTCGATGTTTAAACAGTTTAAGAACATTCCGATGTCGCTTGATGAGGCACTGGATAAATGGATCATGAACTCCGTTGACAAGAGTGATAGGGAAACCGTTCGTTCATTCTTCGCGGATTTCAGAAGCAACAGATTCTGTGAGCCTGTAGCAAAGCCTCCGCAGATAAATTATACCGCACTTGCTTCGGACAATGTTTACAGACAGTACGGCGGGATATTTATAAAGGTAAATGACTCGACGGGATACTTTTGCTGCAGAAGGATCCACGAGTCATCGGAAGTCGAAGAACTTAAGAATCAGACAATTCGTTTAAAAGAAAAAATGAAGGATCTCGTAATGCAGTTTTCCGACGGACTGGCAGCTTTCGAATTAACTCCGGAAGAAACGGTAAAACCTCTTTATGCCAGTGAAAACGTCGGTGAATTCTTCGGTTACTCGAAAGAAGAATGGCTCCTTCTGACCAAAACATACACACCCTGGAAAGACTTCGTTTCAAGAAGCGAAGCGTCTTATGAGGATTTTATAAATTTCCTTAAAAAAGGCGAGGAAGAATTTACATATTTTGATTATAAAACCGAGACCGAAAAAAGGATCCGCGCGGTATGTACCCAGAAGGATCTTTATGCCAAATCTCCCCGATACGTTGTTCTTTATTCGGTTGATGAAAAGGTGGAAAAAAGCAAAAAAGAAATACCCGAAAACCGTAACGTTTCGATACGTACTTTCGGATATTTTGACGTGTTCGTAAATAATAAACCTATTGCTTTTAAAAACAAGAAATCAAAAGAGCTTCTTGCGGTTTTAACCGACAGAAAAGGCGGATTCGTTTCTTCCGAAGAAGCCATTTCATATCTCTGGGAAGACGAACCTGCAAACACTCTTACGTTTTCAAGATACAGAAAAGTCGCCCTTCGTTTAAAGAATACACTTGAGGAATACGGTGTATCCGATATCGTCGAAACAGTCGACGGTAAAAGAAGGATCGTTATAGAGAAAGTTAACTGCGATCTGTTTGATTATCTCTCGGGTAAAGAAGAATATTCACAGCTTTTTAAAGGCAGTTACTTAAACAATTACAGCTGGGGCGAGACAACTCTCGGAGAACTTATCAATTCATGATCCTTTATCTTCTTCTCTGTCTGTATGCCTCGTACATAACAAGCGAAGCCGCTACCGATGCGTTTAAGCTTTCTACCTTACCTGACATCGGAATGTAGCATACGTTCGTACATGCTTCTATGGTCTCTTTTTTTAGCCCGTTTCCTTCATTGCCGATCACAAAAGCGGTACCTTTTTTATAATCATATTCGTCATAGGCTTTAGAGTCTTTGGAAAGCGCACAGGCATAAACATTTATGCCTTTTTTCTTTATACTTTCAATTAAACCGCCTATGTCATCGGTATATAAGAATTTCTTTCTGAAAATGCTTCCCATAGTGGAACGGATAACTTTCGGATTGTAAATGTCAACGCAGTCTTTAGTCATTACGATCGCATTAACTCCCGCACCTTCAGCTGTCCTTATTATCGTACCGATATTACCGGGATCCTGTATGTTTTCAAGGATCATCAAAAGCGGATCATCTTCTTCAAACAAAACTTTTTCGCCGTATTCACGGATCTTTAAAACCGTCAGGATGCCCTGAGGCGTAACGGTATCCGAAACTTTTTTGAATACCGCTTCCGATAATACCTCGTATCCTATCCCGGCGAGTTTATATCGTGTGTCTTCATCAAAAGAATTGAAAACGCCTTCTTTTACGTAGACTTCAAGAATATCTTTTTCTTCTGCTTCTTCAAACATCTTGATGCCTTCGGCCACGAATTTGCCTTCTTTTCTTCTGAATGATGACCTGCTTGTGAGGGCCTGTAAATATTTAACTTTTCCGTTTGATGCGCTTGTGATCAATTGTTGTCTCCCGTAAACTTAGATTACATTGAAAGCATTCTGCTTACTCTGTATTCGTATTCGGAAATATCCTTCTGCATTGCAAGTGCTTCATCGATATCGAAATCAACGAATTCTCCCTTGCTGTGAGCAACTACTCTGTTGGTCTTTCCTTCGCAGAGGATCTCTGCTGCATATGAACCCATGATGGATGCATAGAATCTGTCCTTACAGGTGGGTGAACCGCCTCGCTGCATGTATCCTAAAATGGTTGCTCTGGTCTCAATACCCGTAGCAGCTTCTATTCTTCTCGCCATACTTGTGGAATGTCCGATGCCTTCCGCATTGATGATAATGTGATGGCGTTTGCCTTTCTTTCTGTTCTGGATGATGTTATTGATAATGGTCTGTTCGTTGTAATCGTATTTCTCGGGGATAAGGATATCCTCGGCACCGTTTGCGATACCGCACCAGAGTGCGATGTATCCCGCATTTCTTCCCTTTACCTCGATAATGCTGCATCGTTCATGTGAAGATGAAGTATCCCTAACTTTATCGATCGCTTCCATGGCCGTATTGATCGCCGTATCAAATCCTATCGTGTAGTCGGTACATGCGATATCAAGGTCGATCGTTCCGGGAATACCGATTGTGTTGATACCGTGTTTGGAAAGCGCAAGAGCACCGCGGTAAGAGCCGTCACCGCCTATTACAACGATTCCGTCGATACCGTTCTTACGGCACATTTCTGCGCCCTTTGCCTGACCTTCCTCGGTCATGAATTCGCTGCATCTCGCAGTACCCAAAATAGTACCGCCTTCATCGATGATATCGGATACGCTGCTTCTGTCCATGTCGATTATATCTTCGGCAAGAAGTCCGGCATATCCTCTTTTTATTCCTTTAACCGCAACGCCTTTGCAAATAGCCGTCCTGACAACACCTCTTATGGCTGCATTCATACCCGGTGCATCGCCGCCGCTTGTAAGTACGCCGATCGTTTTAATTTCTGCCATATTTCATTCCTCCTTATGAACGATTACCTTATAACCGCACTCTTTTCTCCCAACACTTTCTCAAGTTGTGAAACAATTTCTTCATCTGCCCTTACTCCGTAAAGTCCCGTGGGCAGAGTTTTAAGTTTGTTTTCTTTTATGACGCGGATGTTTACGCTGTCCGCACCTTTGTGATTCTTTAAAATCTCATTAACCTTATCCCAAAGCTCGCCGTATTTTTCCATATCGTCGAATTTAAGCCACAAAGTTTTAGGTACCTGATCGAACGGGAAAATATCCTCAACTATGAGTTTGGAATCAGCCTCATCCTCGGTTGAAACTCTTCCCGTAACAAATACGGGTTTGTCTTCAACAAGCATATCCCTGAGCCTTTCGAATGCTTTCGGGAATACCATTGCTTCAACCGAACCTACAAGGTCTTCAAGTTCGAAAATCGCCATCATTTCTTTTTTCTTGGTAAGTCTTTTGTTAAGATTCGAAATAATGCCGCCGAGCTTGACCTGTTTTTTATCCTGAAGCCTGCTGCCCTCGATATCCGCCTCGTAGTAGAAATCGGTCGTAATGGCATTTATGTTCTTCTTCCAGATATCTTTTACATCATCAAGGGGATGACCTGAAACATAGATTCCAAGAACTTCTTTTTCCATCATCAAAAGAGCATCCTTGGGATATTCCTCGATATTCGGAAGTCTTATCTCCATTGCTTTCTTTTCGGTCGCCGGGATCATGTCGAAGATCGTCATCTGATTGCTGTCGAGTTTCTTTCTCTCCGCCGCAACATCATCCATGAGCATTTCATAGACCTGCATATACTGATGTCTGTTTCCGCCTAAATTGTCAAAGGCTCCGGCTTTGATAAGATTCTCAACCGCACGCTTGTTTATCTCCTTATTTGCCATTCTTCTTATGAAGTCGGGAAGGCTTTCGAATCTGCCGTTTGCCTCCCTTTCTTTTACGATGCTGTCAATAACCTGACCGCCGACGTTTTTAATAGCCTTAAGCGAGTAAATAAGCTTGTCGTCTTTAACCGAAAAATAATTGAATCCTTCGTTTATATCGGGCGGGAGAACTTCGATTCCCATATCCCTTGCCACATTGATATACTCTGCCGTTTTACCCGGATTGTCAAGGAAACATGTGATCAAAGCTGCCATGTATTCAACGGGATAATAGCATTTCATATATGCCGTCTGATATGAGATCACCGCATATACGGCCGAATGGGACTTGTTAAAAGCATACTGTGCGAAGGTTTTCATTTCGCCGAATATCTGCTTTGCCACATTCTCCGGGATGCCTCTTTTGATACATCCGTCAATGCCTTTATGCTCATCGCCGTAGATGAATAATCTGCCCTGTTCATCCATTTCGGCAGCTTTTTTCTTGGACATGATCTTACGTACTTTGTCGCTTCCGCCCATTGAAAAGCCCGCAAGGTCTCTTACTATCTGCATAACCTGTTCCTGATATACGATACATCCGTAAGTCGTCTCAAGAATGGGCTTTAATTCATCGCAGAGATAAACGATATTCTCGGGATTTTCCTTGCATTTAATGTAGTTGTCTATATACTGCATGGGGCCGGGTCTGTATAAAGCGATACCGGCCATAACGTTTTCAAGGTTCTTAGGCTTAAGCTTTTTCATGAACGACTGCATACCGCCGGACTCGAGCTGGAACACGCCTTCGGTGTTACCCGTTCCGATATACGCATACACTTTATCATCGTCCATGTTTATCTCTTCGAGGTTTATATCGATCCCTCTTGTCTGTTTAACGTTTAAGCAGGCTTTCTCCAAAACGGTAAGCGTTCTTAAGCTTAAGAAGTCCATTTTAAGAAGTCCCTGTGCTTCAAGCGTGGGTGCTTCATACTGTGTGACCAGTATTTCGTCGGCACCTTTTGCAAGCGGAACATATGCCTCAACTTCTTTGGGCGCGATAAGAACTCCCGCAGGGTGAACCGATGAATGCCTCGGAAGATGCTCGAGTTTAAACGACATGTCGATGATCTTCTTAACATTCTCGTCGGTATCGTACATCTTCTTTAAGTCCGTACTGATACTTAAAGCCTTTTCAAGATCGACGTCTTCATTGTTGATACGGTTGGGGATCGCTTTGGAGATCCTGTCTCCGATCTCGTAAGGAAGTCCGAGAACTCTGGCTACGTCCCTTACAACACCCTTGGCTTTCAAAGTACCGAATGTGATGATCCTCGATACCTTTTCCGCACCGTATTTGTCTATAACGTAATCTATAACTTCCTGACGTCTTTCGTCACCAAAATCGATATCGATATCGGGCATTGTAACACGCTCGGGATTTAAAAATCTTTCAAAAAAGAGACTGAATCTTATCGGGTCGATATTTGTGATCCTTAAGCAGTAAGCAACTATACTTCCCGCAGCCGAACCTCTTCCGGGTCCGACCGAAATTCCCCGTCCTTTCGCATATGCTATGAAGTCCATTACGATCAGGAAATAATCGACAAAGCCCATCTTGGTTATGACGCTTAATTCATAATCAAGTCTTTCTTTCGCAACGGGATTTCCGTCGGGATATCTTTTTTTAAGTCCTTCTTCGCAGAGATGCCTTAAATATGTTTCCGAATTGTATCCCTCGGGCACTTCAAAATGGGGAAGTTTGGGCTCCTTGCTTTCAAGATTTACATGGCATCTTTCGGCAATGAGCATTGTATTATCTATCGCTTCGGGTGCATAAGGGAAAAGCTCCCTCATCTCTTCCTCGCTTCTTACGAAGAACTGTCCGTACGCATATTTCATTCTGTCCGTATCGGTAACGATCTTTCCGGTCTGAAGGCATAAAAGAAGATCGTGTGCATCCGCATCGGAAGCATAGGTATAATGCACATCATTCGTAGCCACCAAAGGAATATTAAGTTCCTGGCTTAAGCGGTAAATATCGGGGTTTATCTGCTTCTGCAGATCGATTCCGTGATCCTGTATCTCAAGGAAATAATTGTCTTTTCCGAAGATCTCCTGATATTCCAATGCCGCCTTTTTAGCTTCTTCATAGAGATTAAGTGTCAGATTGACAGACACTTCACCCTGAAGGCATGCCGAAAGACAGATAAGTCCTTCGTGATATTTCCTTAAGACTTCCTTATCGACTCTGGGCTTATAGTAATATCCGTCCTTAAATCCGATGGAAACGAGTCTCATCAGATTGTGATATCCGATATCGTTCTCACAAAGAAGCACAAGATGATAGTATTTGTAATCCCCGGTATCCTTGGTAAATCTCGATCCGGGAGCAACATATACCTCGCATCCGATGATGGGTTCGATACCCTGTTTTTTGGCTTCTTCGTAAAAAGCAATACAGCCGTACATCGTTCCGTGATCGGTGATCGCCGCATGCGTCATTCCGAGTTCTTTAACACGTTTTATATATTCTTTTATCTTATTCGAGCCGTCCAGGAGACTGTATTCGGTATGGACGTGCAGGTGGGTAAAAGCCATTTTGGTTCCTCATAAAAAAGATACTATAATTTTACCACGATAAAGAAAAGTATAAAAGAAAAAACATAAAAACCGATGTGTCAGGTTTCTATGTTTTTTTATACTTCAAGTTTCTGGATGTCAGCTCCGAGATTTCTTAATTTCTTATCGAAGTTCTCGTAGCCTCTCTCTATATATTCGATTCCGTCTATATCCGACTGTCCCTGTGCCGCAAGTGCCGCAAGAACAAGCGCCGCTCCCGCTCGAAGGTCGGGTGATGTCATGTTTGCGCCCTGATAATATTCAACGCCGTCTATATACGCTGTGGTGCACTCGTCGACCACTATGTTGCAGCCCATCTTCTTAAGTTCGTTGACATACATGAATCTGTTGTCAAAGATCGACTCAACCACGGTGGAACAACCGTCCGCAAGACCTAATGCCACTGAGATCTGAGGCTGCATGTCGGTAGGAAAACCGGGATACGGAAGCGTCTTAACCTGTGTTCTTCTTAATCTTCCTTCGGGTCCGATAACTCTTACCCAGTCATCCGCCTCTTCGATCTTGCATCCGATCTCTCGCAGTTTCGAAGAAATGGAATCAAGGTGGGTAGGGATAACATTGTTAACAACAACATCTCCGTGAGTAATGGCGGCTGCCATCATGAACGTACCCGCTTCTATCTGGTCCGGGATCACCGCATAAGAACCGCCTCTTAATTTGGGAACTCCGTTGATCCTTATCTTATCCGTTCCGGCACCGGTAATATGACCTCCGATACCGTTTATGAAGTTAGCGACGTCAACGACATGGGGTTCCTTGGCCGCACCTTCTATTATCGTCTTGCCTGGAGTTAAAACCGAAGCAAGGATGATGTTTATCGTAGCGCCGACGGAAACCTTATCCATGTACATTCTGGTACCTACAAGGTCGTTCTTTGTTCCGTCAACAATGATCTCGGATTCGGTGATCTTAACCTCGGCTCCGAGGGATTTAAAGCCCTTCTCGTGCATATCAAGGCCTCTTCCGCCGATATTGCATCCGCCGGGAAGCGGCACTCTCGCCTGTCTGTATCTTCCGAGCAGAGCTCCGGCAAAATAGTACGAAGCACGGATCTTCTTGATGCTGGGATTATCAACTCTGTATTTGCTTATGGTTGATGTGTTGATCGAAAGCGTGTTGTCGTCGATATAGTCGACCGTTGCACCCAGATTCCTTAATGTCTCAACCATGATAAGCGTATCGTTGACCATCGGAACATTCTCTAATGTAATTGTCTCATCCGTAAGAATGGTGGCCGCCAGGATGGGCAGAGCGGCGTTTTTCGCACCGCTTATATCTACCTTTCCTTTAAGGGGCTCACCGCCTCTTATTCTGTAAATTCTCATTTATAACCTCTAAAATGCAAAGCACGTTTAGCATTATATCCTCAAAGCCGAATTAATTCAAGTAATTCAAAGGATTGACCGGAGTACCGTTCAAAATAATCTCGAAATGGAGGTGAGGTCCGGTGGAAATACCCGTATTACCCGAAAGTGCGATCTTCTCACCCTGAGATACGCTCTGTCCAACGCTTACGAGCACCTTGCTCAAGTGGGCATATCTTGTCTTCGAACCGTCGGGATGCGTGATAAGTACCATGTATCCGTATCCGCCGCTCCATCCTGCTGCAGAGACGGTACCACCGCTGCTGGCCATAACCGTACTGCCTGAAGGAATGGCAAAGTCAACACCCTGATGGTAGGAAGAGCCTCTTCCGCCCGGTGAATTTCTTCTTCCGAATCCCGATGAGATCGAACCGCCGGAAATAGGTTTGATATATGTGGGCGGAACTTTCGTTCCTCTCTCAACAACTTTTGCTATCGCTTCGAGAAGGATCTCTTCTTTCACGATATTTCTGTTTATCGCAGAGTCATTCTTGTAAGTAACATCACTCACAACCTTACGATAACCTGCCGAAGGCTCTGTAAGAGTTACCTGCTTGGTTGTATACCAGTCATCGTTATCGATATATATGACAGGCGCTTCATAACTCTCCTCAACGATCTCTCTTCTGGTCCAAAGAACCGAAAGTTCAGGCTCGGGAACCGTGATGATCAAACTCTGTCCGGCACGGATCGTGGAGTTGACATCTTTTAAATAATCGCTGTTTAACTCAACCAGTTCTTCCATCGAATGGCCGACTTTTCTTGAAATTGCCGAAAGCGTATCGCCGGGTTCAACTTCGTAGAGTCTCTGCTGTTCCTGCATCTCGGTAAAAAGAGCAAGTGCCGTGTCGACATCAACTATTTCGCTTCGGGGAATATATGTTTCGGCAACTTCCACCTCTTCAGCGAAACCGATGCTTGTTATTCCCTGTGTGATATCCTTAAAATCGAGGAATTCGATGATCTCCGATTCCGCAATGTCTCTTCCGAATGTATTCTGTGCTCCCGAATCAAAAGAAAGATCGTCATACTGTACGTCTTTTCTGGAAAGTCTTACAGTAAGTGTTGACATTATCCTTTCCTGATTGATCTCGGTAGTTACCTCATATTCGTCGTTTTCGTCATATTTCTCGATGGCTCTGGACAAAAGCTCGTTAACGTCGTCTGCGCTTTCAAGGTTGACCGTTGTGTTGTTGACCTTGACCATGTAGGCTCTGGTCATTGTTTCCTTCTGGTGAGCTTTAAGCGTACGAAGGATCCTGTTATATACTTCTTCCTCTTCATCCACCGATTTGTATATGGCTTCTTCGGCGATTATCTCTTTGTGAAGATCTTCGATCATATACAGGTCTTTCTGACCGGCCGCAAGTTCTTCCCTTGCCTTGATAACCATCTTCTCGGCTTCTTCAACGCTTTCAACGCTTCCCATCTCTTCTCCGAAAAGCCATAAGGTGAATTTATTCTTTCCTTCCGAGGAATAAACGGTGAAATTCGGCAACAAAAACAAGCCTAAGACAAATACAGCTAGGCTTGTTATGATAAATGTAGCTCTGATACGTTTATAGTGATGTGTAAAAAATTTCATAACTAACTGATAATTCTCGCATTAAATGATGTGGAAAACGGCAAGCAAAGTAATGATAAGATTTGCCGCACCGAGAATTATCGCAATGGTTACCGCAAGCTTTGTGGATTTAAGTTTGGCATACAGTTCTCTGTTATGCTTTGTGAGTCCTTCTGTCTGGCTCTTAAATTCATCCACAACCACTGCCTGAACGTTTCGATAAACCTTGACATTCTCCTTATGTACAAAGTCGTCAGACTGTCTGAACATTTCGGCGAGAGCCTTCTTGTCCTCTTCTTCTTTCATCTGACGCGCTTCTTCTTTCTGCTGTTCTTCGAGAAGTTTTCTTTCTTCCTCTTCTCTCTTTAACATCTCTTCCTCTTCGCTCGGGCGATTGATCGTTTCGATACCGGAGCGGATGTACTCGAGATGATCCGCGATCTCTCTGTTCTCTCTTCTGATGGCAAGAAGTGCGTTATCTACGCTTGTCTTAACGCTGGTCTTCAATTCATCGTTGGAATTCTTGAGTTCTGCGGTCGTATTCTTTATTTCTTCACTTGAAGACATCAAGCCTTCAAGCGATGCGTTCATTGTCTCTGCCGAATTCTTAACTTCTTCTGCGCTGAGCTTAAGATCGTCGGCACTTGTTCTGACTAAATCGGATGCATATCTGATATCGTCGGCAGTTCCTCTGAAATCTTCGGCGATCTCTTTGACTGCGGCAACGGAACCCGAAACTTCCATTGAAGACTGTTTCATCTCGTCTACGGGAACCATCAGAGTGTTATTGACCGACTCGTTCAACGCGCTTCCGACCGTCGAATCAAGGTTGCTTAATGCCTCGTCGATCGCTGTGATGATCTCGGCGGAGAGCTGCTTGGAAACTTCCGAATTCTCGCCTTCTTCGCCTTCACCGTGGCTTACCTGAACCTTGTTGATCGATTCATCTACCAATGCATTGATTTTATCTGTAAGCTCGGAATTCTTATAATTGAGTTTGCGCATATCCTGAAGGATTGCTTCATACTGGGCAACCTGCTCCTGGAGGCGGCGCATCTCGTTGGCTTCTGCCTGAGCATTGGCCTTGATCATATCCTGAGCATTTAATTTCTGTGCAAGTTTATCTGTAAAATTATCCATGGAATTATAACTCTCCTTCATTACCCCACAAAATAGTCATCCATAATGCATCATTATGATTTTAGCATTATTTAAGCGTATTTTCAACTTAATTTATTCTAAAAATTCCATGTACTGTTTATTATAAACTTCATAAAAAGTTCACAATTCCGTTCATACTTTTTTCACATCTGGATTATATACTCTAATTAAATCATTTTATTCATTGCCGAATGAAGCAATTCATCGGCAACTCCTCATTTTTTAGTATTATTTAATACTTTTATTCATTTTCTCCTAAAGAAAAGACCCATTCCCCGGGTCTTTTCTTTTTTTCATATGTCATTTTTCAGTCCATATTTTAAATATCCTTCATCTAACAAAAAATGCCGGACTTCCGAGGGGTTGTCCGGCACCTTATCCTTATCGTTTTTACTGCCTGTTGGCTTTCATTTCTCTCTTGTTCTCGTACATTCTGTCATCGGCTTTCTTAAACAGCGTTTCGATGTCTTCGTTCTCGATCTCATCGAAGTCTGCCATACCCGAAGCTACGGATATCTTCTTCGTCGGAGGAACATCTGCGGTGCGAAGTCTTTCAATCTCTTCCCTGAAACTGTTAAGAAGCTCGTATCTTATCTCGTAATCGGAATTCTTGACTATCGCTACAAATTCATCGCCGCCGACTCTGAATACGGGGCTGTGCTTGAATGTATTGCAGATGAGTTCGCTCGAATTCTTGATATAAAGATCTCCTGCTCCGTGTCCGTATTCGTCGTTTATCTTCTTTAGATCGTTAAGATCGAACATTACGGCTGCGAATCTTAAGTCATCATCGGCGAGGTAATGGTTTCTTAACGATTTCTTGGCATTTTCAAATGCCGTTCTGTTCTTTAAGGATGTTAAAGCATCCGTCTGCATGAGTTCTGAGAGTTTATCGTTTAAAGCCGTTAATCTGATGTTCGTCTTATAATATGTCAGGGACTGGATCATGCATGCGCTGTATTCCTGATACAGCCAGTCTTTAATATCCGTTTTGTTAAGTCCCATTATAAAATATCCGACCACGAAGGAATCGATATATAACGGCATAACGATGTAAGTTTCGTTCTCGCCTTCGGATGTGTAATGAGGAACTATATCCCTTTTGTTTATCGTTCCGGTCTCTAAAGGTTCTCCGTTTTTTAAAGAAACGGCGATCTGAAACTTCTCGGCATACTTATACTTGGGAAGATTGGGAATTTCTTCCGTTCCGACTCTTTCGATCGTCGGATCTATCATAATGTGGATCGTCGAAACATCCGTCTGGTTATGCGCATAGAAAACATTCTGAAGTTTCTGGGGAAGAGTCGAAAATCTGTTGGACTCCTGGAAAGCAGACCTTAAACTGTACATGTTTCCGGTTCTTGCATTTTCGATATATTCCTTGCCTATTAACGAATGACAGTATTTTCTTCTTAATTCGTCTTCATTTCTCGGATTATCGCATCCGCAGCTTTCACCCGGTCTGAATATTGCATCAATATACTGTTTTTCGGGAACGGTCTTACCTTCAATGATATCCGCGATCGACTTTGCACAGACCTCGCCCACATAATCATATCTCTGATCGATCGTGGCGATGGAAGGAAAATATGTCTGACCTGATTGTACAAAATCAAATCCCGTTACAAGAACATCCTTCGGTACGTTGTATCCGAGAGTATCAAAAGCCATCGCGCCCGAGATCGCAAGAAAATCATTGGCAAAGATCATGGCATCGGGAAGTTTTGACTTATCCCTGTAATTATCCAGAACATAATCCATGCAGCGACGCACTTCCCAATCGGTGTAACATATATTATCATCTGTAAACGTGATGCCTTTTTCTTTTGCAAATTCTCTGACGGTCTCAAGTCTTATATTTGAATCTCCGTTCTCCCTGGGTCCCGCAACGAAAGCAACATTACGAACGTTATGCTCACTGTAAAGATGCTCGCAGAGTTCTCTCATTCCCTGCGAATTATGGATAAGAAGACTGTAAAATCCCGGATGTTCATCACCGATACAGAAAGTCGGAATACCGGCTTTCTCACAGTTTTCGTATATTTTTTCTCTGTCTTCGTTTGAATTTAAGCCCTGTGAAAATACAACGGCAGCATCGAAATCCTCAAAATGAGGGAATGAATAATGAATGGAAATCTCACTGGTATTGCTTTCGGGAGATCTTCCGTATGAATTGGCAGCAAGAAAAACGAACGTATCAACAGAATCCTTAGGGAGATTTATGACAAAATCCTTAAGGAAAGAAGATACGATATCAAAATTCCAGGTATTGGCAAATACTGCTACTTTTTTCTTCATACAATGCCTCCGATTGTATAAGACTTACTGACCTTTATTGAAGTATCCCGTATATTCCACCTTTAACGGGGAATCGGGGAATAAAAATTCATAGAGTTCCACAAAATAATCATCCGTCATGCTCGCAAGATAATCGACAACCATTTCTTCGAAACTCTCGTCTCTGTAGTTGTTGATCCGTCTGTACGGCTTTGTGATGTTCTCGATGTATTTTAAGTGGTGTTTATAAAATACGGTGTTCTCATCACCGGATCTTGCTTCTTTTAACAATTCATCATAAAG
>CACZOG010000183.1 GCA_902782715.1 uncultured Lachnospiraceae bacterium
GAAAAGAGGCTCTTTGTAATCGTTAAATACCTTGCGGTAGAATTTAAGATAATCTTCTTTTTCGCACTCTGCGGGATTCTTCATCCACAAAGGATTTGTATCATTTAAAAGTTCGGGACGTTTTCTTATCTTAAGTTTTGCTTCGTCGTCCCCTTCTTTCTTCTCAAGTTCTTCAATAACTACATCGTCATCAAGCTTCTCGCTTGCTTTGATCGTCTGTGTTTCCTTGGTATCTTCCTTCTGAATATAGATCTCGGTGGGCATGAACGAACAGTACTTCTTAATAATCTCTCTTGCACGGTATTCGTTGCAGAATTCAAGGCATTCTTCGTTAAGATAAAGAGTGATCGCAGTACCTACATCGCTCTTTTCGGAATCTTCCATGGTAAAATCGGTACCGCCGTCGCACTCCCAGTGAACCGCCTTTGCACCCTCTTTATATGAAAGAGTATCGATCGTAACCTTGTCGGCTACCATAAAAGCGGAATAAAAGCCGAGACCGAAATGACCGATGATCTGATCGTCATTAGCTTTGTCTTTATACTTTTCGATGAAATCCGTAGCTCCGGAAAAAGCTATCTGGTTGATATATTCTTCAACTTCTTCGGAAGTCATTCCGAGACCGTTATCGGTAAAAACTATCGTTTTCTTCTCGGGATTAACGGTTATGTCAATTCTTGCTTTAAAACCGTCAGGTAATGTATATTCTCCCATCATATCAAGCTTTTTAAGCTTTGTAATGGCATCACAGCCGTTGGAGACAAGCTCTCTCATGAAAATGTCATGATCGGAATAAAGCCATTTTTTGATAATAGGGAAAATGTTTTCGGAATTAATTGATAATGAACCTTTTTTTGCCATCTTCTTCACCTCTTTGTTATTTATAGCAGGGCCGAAAATCGGTCCGATCATTAGCTGTTTTTTGACTACAAGGATAATTATATAGTTCGGTTTTTCAAAAGTCAATAAAAAATTAGCACTCAATTTGTTTGAGTGCTAATAATCGTCATTTTCCTTCTATCATGATATCTGTATATATGTCAAAGAACGAATCTGTAGTGATCTCTGGATCGTGGATGATACTGATAGACTGCCATTCCTTATCGTTTAAGTTTCCTATGATATTCGGAAGGAATTCATTGTATTTTTCTTCAAAAGCCTGTCTCTTGGCTTCGTTTATGATCGCTTCTTTGTTCTCAGCCGTTGCTTTTCTTTCGTAAGTACTTATGCATTTTACAATATAATAACCGTCATCCGTGGTTATCACCTTGCTTATCTCGCCTTCTTCAAGTTCAAAAGCAACCTCTTCGTAAGATTCCGGCATCTCGCCTCTTCTGTATGTGTGAACGCTGTCAAAATCTTCGTTATACAATGCACAGAGACTTTCAAAATCAGCACCGGTTACCGCGCTTTCTCTGACCTCTGCGGCTCTTTTCTTTGCTTCTTCCTTAGCCGATGCGGAGAAATCCGTAAGTCTTCCGTGGCTGTCCTCATGATATGTCTTAATGAATATCTGCTGAACCGTTATGCTTCTTGCATCGTCATCGCTTATTTCGAGATTTACCTCATCCACAATGGAATTATATACCTTCTCGGCAAGAGCATATTCGGAATACATTTTATATACGAGGTCTTCATTTGCTCCGAGGTCGGTCTTTTCCTTTTTGGACAGGGACTTCATATAGGCTTTCGCCGCTTTTTTAAGAGACTTCTTTTCATCGCCCGATAAAGAAACCTTCTCTTCCTTGGCCATCAGGTTAAGCACTTTGATCCTCGATACTTTTGCAAGAACCGTTTCCTTAAAAGCATCTTCGATCGTTGTATTGCCTGCGGAAGTATTCCATATTTCCTCGCCGAATGTTTCTTCATAAGCATTCGCCATATTCGCAAGGTAAATGTTCATCTCCGCTCTCTCGCAGCTTAAAGTGTTGATCCTGAAAACTTCTCCTTCGGCAAATCCGCCGGTAACAACCACCGTTTTGCTGCAGGAAGTAAGTACTGAAGCCGCCAGAAATCCTGTCAGAATATATTTAATTATTCCAAATGCTTTTTTCTTCAAAACCAAAACCCCGTCAAAGTTTCGTTTATTTAAGCCTTTCGGCATCAATGTCAAAAGGGGAGGTGCGGCCTCCCCTTAAAATCTTTAAATCAAAGGATATTTTGCGGTAAGTTCATCAACGATTGCTCTTGCGTAAGGAATCTTTTCTTCGCCGCCCTTAACGATTGCTGCGATTGCATCAGCGATCTTGTCCATATCCTCGGTATTCATTCCTCTGGATGTAACTGCGGGGGTACCAAGTCTTACACCGCTTGTTACGAAAGGCTTCTGAGGATCGTTGGGAACCGTGTTCTTGTTAGCTGTGATATGAGCTTCATCAAGCATCTTCTCAACTTCTTTGCCTGTGTACTTCTCACCTCTTAAGTCTACAAGCATAAGATGGTTGTCAGTACCGCCGGATACGATGTTAACGCCTCTTGACATAAGA
>CACZOG010000184.1 GCA_902782715.1 uncultured Lachnospiraceae bacterium
CGTAAAAGCCTGCTCTTCTCATTGTGTGCATAGTCCGCCATCTTGTCGGCAACTTCTCTTAATTCTTCATTCATATTGTTTTTCCTTTCACCTTCGATTATTTCCCTGACATCCACGTCATAGAAATCAGCGATATCGGTAAGCAGAGAAATATCAGGCATGTTGCTGCCTGTCTCCCAACGCGATACGCTTCTGTTCGAAACGTTAAGATGCTCTGCAAGTTCTTCCTGGGTAATCCCTTTTTCTTTTCTTAATTCTTTTAAAAATGTGCCAATCTTTTTCTGGTCCATGGGTTACCTCCTTTCCCTTGCACAATAAAAAATTTTAGGTGAAAACAACACGACACAAAGTGAGAATTGCCGTATTTTAAGGTTTTGGACACACCTGTCCAATAATTTTCATCACGAAAAATATACCATTTTTTGCTTAAATTTACAAATTAAAACGCTTATTTTATCGCATTGGGCGTATAAAACAATTTAATGTGATAATACAATAAAGTAAAGAAATATGGTAAAATACTGAAATGGAGGAAAAGAACTATGAAAATTAGATGCGAATACTGTAATTCAATGTTCGATGACACTTTGGAAAAATGTCCTTCATGCGGGGCACCCAACCAGAATGTCAGAAGAAGCACTTCAGATCAGCCGACCACGATTGAAGGTCTAAAAGAATGGTATCAGAGAATGGGTCTGCCACCCTATGAGACAACAAGATTCTTCATCGGAATCAATTATACGGGACGCAGAGCTTTCGGTATCTATCAGGATGAAAGATCAGGCAATTTCGTGGTATATAAAAACAAGGACGACGGAAGCCGTGCCATAAGATACGAAGGCACCGACGAAGCTTATGCCGTTAACGAACTTCATACGAGATTAAAGCAGGAAATCTTACAGCAGAAGGGACGTAATATCAATCAGGCGAAAAATTCGTATGCAAGGCCCGGAAGAAGACGTCGTAAAAAGAGCCTCTTTTCTACAGTAGTTACTTTGATCATTATCGGTGTCCCCATGTTTTTCATGTTTAAATTCATGGCGATGGAAATGCCCTCTCAGCAGGGATACTACATGTATAATGACTCCGAATATTACAAAGGAAAGCTTTTCTATCATTACAACGATAAAGAAAACGGTTTTGCCGTTTACGATACTGAATTAGGCGACTGGAAGAAAGCGGATTCGATCCCTTCGGAAATAAAAACCAGGATGAAAGCCAAGGATTATTTCCTCTCTTCCGATTATAAGTCAAGCCTCGGAGCATATGATTTCAACGACAGCATCATTTACGAGGATCTGCAGCATAACTTCCAGGTAACTCAGGGTTATTATTCATATGATAACAGTTACTATTATCACATGAAAGAAGACCAGGATGCCGGCTGGTATGTATACGACGATGATGAAGGCGGATGGGATTACATCTGGGGGTCGGATGTACCTTCGGAACTTAAACATCAGACTGTTGCTCAGGATTTCTGGTACACTCCCACATGGAGCGAAGATACTCAGATAACGGACTTCAGAGAAACCGAAGACTATCAGGAATATCAGGAAGACTTAAGAAGGCAGGCCGAATATGAGGCAAGTCACAGTTCAGACAACGACTCTTCAAGCAGCGACTACTCGTGGTCTTCATCAGACTCCTGGGATTCGGGAAGTACCGACTGGGGAAGCGACTGGTAAAAAGAATTTAAAAAGCAGCTTTTTAAAGCTGCTTTTATATTGCCAAAAATTTATAAAAACTATTTGATCTTAACAACCACTTTTACGGGATCCTTAACATTTGCAACAAAAGTATCCGCGTCCTTTACCGTTCCGACTATGCTGCCGTAGTGAGTGGGGATCGCATATTCAGGTCGTAAGATATTTACAAGGTCGGCTGCTTTCTTCGCATCCATTGTATATGTTCCGCCGATCGGAACAAGTGCGATGTCGCATTTAACTTCTTTGGCTTCGGGAATCTCATCCGTATCGCCGGCGATATAGATTCTCTTTCCGTCTACATGAAGAATGTATCCGACCCATTCCATTCCCTTGATATGAAAAGGTTTAAGTATATTGTATGCGGGTACGGTTTCAAATTCGATATTTCCGACTTCATGATATGTACCGGGCTTAACGGTATATATTTCCGAAACGAAGGAAGAAACTTCCTTAGCTTTCTTCTCCATCTTTTCAGGCACGATCAAAACCGTTCTCTCACATGATATCTTCTCGATATCTTTGGGTGAGAAATGATCGTAATGATCATGCGTTACGAAAATATAATCCGCATCCTTGGGTTCATTTTTGATATCAAAAGGATCGATATATAATATACATTTTCCGTCTGTGATACGTATACTGCTGTGTGTTAAAACTTCAATGTTGTCAATCATTCCTTATCTCCTTTTAACCACCCTTTTATACACGAAAATATAATAACAAATTTTCAATTATTTTTCCACAAATGAAATAAATCATCCTCATAATATGTTATAATTTTATTAAGTTTATTCTTGGAGGTAACTTAAATGTCAGACCTGGTTGTTCTATTCCCCGGAATCGGCTATACATGCGACAGACCGCTTCTTTATTACGGCAGAAAGATTGCAATGGAGGCGGGTTACAACGATTGTCACGGGATCAAATATGAGCGTATCGATAAGACCGGACTTCAGGGTAATCCCGAGAAAATGATGGAGATCTTCAACCATCTTTATGAAGCAACTAAGAACAGTTTAAGCGAGATAAAATGGGAAGAATACGACAGGATCCTTTTCATATCAAAAAGTATCGGAACCATTGTAGCGGCCGCTTTCGAAAAAGAACTTGCAGAGTCCGTGAATAAAACAGGCAAAACAATCGCACCGATCAAACAGATACTCTTTACACCGCTTGAACAGACCTTTCTCTTCACCCCTTCGAATGCGATAGGCTTTACGGGGAGCAAAGACAACTGGTGCGATTACGAGAAAGTCGTCGCACTCGCAAAGGAACAGTACATTCCGATAAATGTTTATGAAAATGCCAATCATTCGCTCGAAACAGGCGATACTTTAAAAGACATCGAAAACCTGGAGAACGTAATAGAAATCTGCAAGAGTTTTCTCGCCAATTAAACATTCAAACAAACATAAAAAGACTGCACAGCTTAAACCGTGCAGTCCTTTTTTATATCATAAATAATTATTCGCCGATATTCTTAACACCTCTGTTGCCGGCAACTTTTCTGATGATTATTATAGCTACCACAACAAGGATCACTCCGACTATAAGTGCAGCCAGTGCGCCGACACCGATGATAATGGGCATCATGTACATATATGTTACACTCATTTCCATTGTGTCTTCACCGCCGAAATCAACTGCCGAAACATCCCATGATGCTCTTGTAGGATCAGCGGAATCAATTTCACCGTTGGTCTCAACGATCTTTGAAGGAACTTTGATCGTGAATACATCCTTTACACCGAATGCCTTCATTCCTTCTGCCCCTTTGGGATCTCTGTCGGGATCAAGAGAAGTCATCTTAACGGTAATGGTCTTTCTTATGAATCCGCTCTGCTCAATCTCAAAATCATTGGAAAAATCATCTTCGCCTGAAGAATCAAAATTAGCTTCAAGTGCTTCAGCTGCTTCAGCGGGAGTATCGAAATCGCCTCTTATGTTTAGTCCGTACCATGTTTCGCCGTCAGCTGTAAATTCGGTAGCTTCATAATCTAAGTCTTCGTCATCTTCCGACTCCTGCATTTTCTCAAAGAATTCCTCCTTTGATTCAAACATGTAGTTAACGAAGCTTTCGGAGAATGCATACGAAACATTTGCCCCGATCTTGCCGTTAGGTTTAACTTCAATACCTCTGTCGATCCTGATACATCCAGTCAGTGTTAATAATGCCATAACGGGTATCATTAACGAAATTATTCTTTTTTTCATAGAGCCCCTTTCCCGGTCTTTGTTTATTTGCGGTTTTCTTAAACCACATTTCATATTTTACATACAAAAGAGTATTTGTCTATTAAAATTCGTAAAACAGTTATTTAACAAAATATGAAAATTCTTTTAACAACAAGGAATTTATGCAGTCTCAGAATTGCTTACGGTCTGCCAGATCACTATATTCTTACCATGCTGCTTGCCGTAATACATTCTCTCATCGGCAACTTTGATGATATCATCCGGCTCATTATAATCTTCACTGCTTTCTTCAAGTCCGATAGTGATCGTTGCCGTGATATATTTGTTGAAGAATACCGTCTGGCTTGCTTCGATGCTTTTACGAAGGTATTCCATCTTCTCCTTTGCTACTGCCAGATCATAATCTTTCATGAGTATAACTATTTCCTCACCGCCCCATCTGCAGACCTGGCATCCGTGCATTTCTCTCTTGATCATCGATGCGATATGTCTTAAAACTTCATCGCCGCCGTCGTGTCCGTAGGTATCGTTAATGCGTTTGAAATTATCGATATCGCAGAACGCAATGCAGAAATGATTATTCTTGTCTTTCATGAGATCCTCGATAACGGGAAGAAAACCGCGGCGGTTTAAAAGACTCGTAAGTTCATCTTCCGTAGCATCTACCGAAAGCTGCTCGTTCTTCTTCTCGAGAACGTTAACCTCATTTTCGCTCGTGTAAATATAGATCGTATTATAAAATATTGTGGAAAATACCATTACGAATGCCGAGAAGATAACCAGTATAAGTCTTATCGCAGGACTCGTATCAATAATCGGCGGCATGTCGGAAAGTCTTATATAAAGAAATACGAAAACTCCGAAATTAAGCATAAGCATCAAGACTATAATCATTCGTGAGAAGCCTTTAAAAAGATAACTTCCGAAATATATGATTATGGGCACGATTGAAAAAAGAAAACAGTATGTACCACATCTTAATCCTATAAAATACGAGGAGAAAAACGTATACGACGTTACTTCCAGAATAATACTTATGTAAACCGGCATAATATGTCCGTATCGACATAAGAATATACAGAAAGCGTATACTATTACGCTTAAAATATTAAAGATTATAAGAGGTTTAATGCCTGCAACAATCATGATGGCGAGCAAAGCAGCATGAACAAAGCACATAACGATAACCGTAAAAAGGAAACCGTTATGTACGAGAAAATGCATAACATCATCTACGATTGAATGCTTTTTGATTTTACTGTTTTGCGAAGCAGTCTTCTCCATTTTTAACCATCTCCAAAAGACTCTCTATATCTACGGGTTTCGAGTAATAATATCCCTGAAAACTGTGAATGGAATAATCCTTGATAATGTCTCTCATTCCCGTTGTCTCTATTCCTTCGACACAAACTTCTGCTCCGAAAGTACCGGCTATATCGGTGAAGTTGTTAAGAAGTCTTTTCTCTCTTTCGTCCTCTTCTATCTGCTGAACGAAACTTCTGTCAATTTTAATCGTATCAAACGGCAGATTCTTAACAAGTCCGAGCGAAGAAAATCCGGTTCCGAAATCATCGAGTGCAAAACGAACGCCGCCTGCACGAAGTGTAACTATTACGTTTCTTAAAAGATCCATGTCAAGAAGTTTGCATCTCTCCGTCACTTCAAGGCATACCTGTGAAGGCGTAATTCCCGTATCCGAAATAATGCTTCTTACAACATCGGCAAAGTCCGTTTTCTCAAGCTGCGAATAAGAAAGGTTAACGTTTACTTTAAGATTCGGAACAAATTCAATGAGTTTTCTTGCATCATTAATGGCCGTTTCAAGTATCCATGCACCGAGTTTAGGGAACAGAGGGTCCGTTTCTATAAATGGAATGAAATCATCGGGCGGAACAATTCCGTAATCATCATCTTTCCAGCGAAGAAGGGCTTCTACGCCGATAAGCTTCTCAGTCTTGGCATCAACCACGGGCTGATAAACAAGATAAAAGCCTTTATAATCCTTGTTAATGGCTGCTCTTATAACGTGAAGTTTTTCAAGTCTTCTTCTGCTTTGAGTCGTGAGTTCATTGTGGAAAACAACAATATCTCCATGCTTGCTGATTTTTGACTCTTCATAAGCGAAATTAAGACAGGAATAAACAGTCTGATCGTCGACATTAAAATCGTCCAGAGAAAGCAGTCCGGCATTAAGTTCGAGCGATATTTCAAGATCATCGATTTTAATGCCTTTACGGAAGATTTCACGAATACCTTCGTATTCCCTCTTTATTCCTTCCTGCGTCTGAAGCGTGGAAATAACACCGAAGCAAGCGCCGTCAAGACGATAAGCGCCTCCTCTGTTGGATAATCTCTCCATCAGATATCTTCCGAA
>CACZOG010000185.1 GCA_902782715.1 uncultured Lachnospiraceae bacterium
AGAAACTTATGGCACATTTCTCATGAAGGTCTTGAACTTGAAGATCCTGCAAATGAGCCTAACTACGATCACCTTCTTGTACTCGGCGTAAGACCTGAGAAGGCTCCCGATGAAGGCGAATATGTATCACTTTCATTTGAAAAGGGTGTTCCCGTTGCTATCAACGGTGAGAAGAAGAAAGTATCCGACATCATTCGTGACCTTAACAAACTCGGCGGAAAGCACGGCATCGGAATCATCGATATCGTTGAGAACCGTGTAGTTGGCATGAAATCACGCGGTGTATACGAAACACCCGGAGGAACGATCCTTTACGAAGCACATCAGCAGCTTGAGGAGTTGATCCTTGACCGTGACATTTACAGAGAGAAACAGGAGATCGGCAACAAGTTTGCACAGATCGTTTATGAAGGAAAGTGGTTCTCACCTTTGAGAGAAGCATGCCAGGCATTCCTTGAGAAATCACAGGAGCAGGTAACAGGTGAAGTTAAGATGAAACTTTACAAAGGCAACATCATCAAAGCAGGAACAACTTCTCCTTATTCACTTTATGATGAGGATATCGCATCATTCACAACAGGCGATCTTTACGATCATCATGATGCTGAAGGCTTCATTAATCTGTTCGGTCTTTCAACCAAGGTACGTGCTATGAAGGCACAGGCAAGAGAAAACAAATAATTTTCATAAAGAGACTACATGGAAGATATTTGGCTTATAATCGCAGTCTATCTGGCTGTAACCAATCTTATCGGATTGGCACTAATGGGTATTGATAAAGCTAAAGCAAAGCGGCGGAAATGGCGTATCCCTGAGGCTACGCTGTTTCTTGTTGCCGCAATAGGCGGTTCTATAGGTTCAATACTCGGAATGTATATTTTCAGGCATAAGACCAAGCATTTGACTTTTACCATTGGTATGCCGGTGATCCTTTTGATTCAGATAATAACAGTCTGCATTCTTTTATTTGCTCCGCTGAATTTGTTCTTTTTCTGAAGCAAAATAGTGTGTTACGGAGGAATTGGATATGAATGAAAACAAAAAATCAGGTTTTTGTATCGCGGGTATGGTATTCGGTATCATCAGTATCATTTTATGCTGTTTCGGATTCCTTCCCGGTTTGCTGGGTTTGATTTTCTCGATCATAAGTCTCGCCAAGAAAAAACAGCCTAAGGGCTGTGCCGTTGCGGGTCTTATCACATCCATAATAGGAATCATTCTCGGACTTATTGTCGGAATCATCTTACTGGTTGTGATCATAACAAGCGGTATCTTTGTAGGCGGTATTGCAGCAGGCTTAAGCAAACTGTCCAATGAGATCCAGAGCGGAAACATTGATGTTACGGAGTACTTGAATGCTGCTGAAGGCTGGGAGAACTATTTAGACGGTGACGGCTACGATTTTGATCCCAACGGCTGGAACATTGATGATTTTAACTGGGATACATCGAATTACGATTCCGGAGATTACAACTTTGATTATGATTCGGATTATGACTTCTCCGAACTTGAAAACTGGATCCTGGATGCAGGTAATACCGATTATTCCGACAGCAGTGACGACCTCTCGGAAGTTTATTTCGAAAATCTTGACAGTTACGGATTCAAATTTGTAGAGGATATTGACGGAACATATATTTACACCAAGAAAGGTGCTGAGTTTGAGTATCCCGCATATATTTATTACGGTTATTCGGAGAACGGTTATTCTACAAATGATGCTTTTATGGAATATCTTGATGAACTTGATTTCCTTTCGAATCCCGACAGCGAATATTCAAGCACCGTCAGCTACTATAACTCCGAATGGGATTACGGCTGGGCAGATCAGATAACTGATTACGGCGATTATGAATACTATGAGATCTGGTTATTCTGCTTCAACAAATATTCGGATGAACTTGTAATTCTTATCGCACGTCCCGACACTGACCGTCAGGACGGCATTGATGAAGCTTACGATGAACTTGTAGGAATTATGGATCACATGTACGTTACTGATTAATGTTTATATTTGGGGGACAGGGTAATGCACATAGCCGTATTGGATGATAAAATTGCCGACAGAAAGCAGTTGGAAAGACTTCTTGACCGTGAATCGGACAGAAGGATTCAGACTACGGGAAATCTGTACATTGATACATACGGTGCTAAAGATGCTTTGCTTACTGCTCCCTTAAAGCAGTATGATTTTTTCATGATTGATATGATGGGACCGGTCACGGAAAGCCTGGAGATCATTAAGAATCTCCGTGCTAAGGAAGTGTCGGTCCCTGTTTGTTTGATGCGAAATGAAGAAGAATTAAAAGATATAAAAGAAATTCCCGACAATCTTTTGTTCATAGAAAAACCGATCAAAGTGCAGGAACTTACCGATCTGATCGGCAGCGTGATAGAGGAAATAAAGGCAAAAGAAGAGGAAGAAGCGCGGATCAAACAGGAACAGATCGAAGAATATATCAAGAATAATAAAGGTAAGATTGCCTTAAAGAGAATAATGAACAAATTATTCTGATAAAAAAGACATATTTACAAGGCATAATTATCGAATATTACTTGTAATCCTTATATAAAAGTGATATTATGGGCGTGTTCAAATTTATAAGATCATTCTTATTTTTTGAACGCGCCTTTACATTTGAAGTATAAAAAAGCGTTTGCTGTCATGAAACGGCAGCAGGCTTATCGGGAAGGAAACAATGGATAAACTTACGAGAAAACAATTTGACATTTTATGTGCATATGCCGAATCGGGCGAAGCAATGACACAGAGGGATCTTGAAAAGATAACAGGTCATTCTTTAGGTACCGTTAACAAGGCGGTAAAAGATCTTAATGAAGCAGGTTTTATCACCGACGGTAAAATATCCGATGGAGGATATGCTGCTTTGGAACCTTTTAAGGTTAAGCGTGCGATATTTATCGCGGCAGGTTTCGGTTCAAGACTTGTTCCGATCACTTTGAACACGCCCAAACCTCTGGTAAGAGTTCTCGGTACGAGAATAATTGACAGACTCATTGATGCTTGTCTTAAGGTCGGTATCGAGGAAATATACATTGTAAGAGGATATCTTGCAGAGCAGTTCGATCAGCTTTTATACAAGTATCCTATGATTAAGTTCCTTGAGAATCCCGTTTACAATGAAGCGAACAATATAAGCTCGGCATTGATAGCAAATGAGCTTCTTTCGAATGCATATGTTTTTGAAGCGGATCTTCTGATATCGAATCCCGACATCATCAAAAAATATCATTATACATCCGATTTCCTTGCAATAAAGAAAGACCGTACGGATGACTGGTGCTTTACCGTTAAGGACGGGATCATCACCGAGGAAAAGGTCGGCGGAACGGACTGCTGGCAGATGGTAGGAATATCTTTCTGGAGCAATGAAGACGGAGCCAAACTTTCCAAAGACATAGCGGATGTTTACGCTTCTCCGGGCGGAAAAGAAAGATACTGGGAACAGGTTCCCCTTGTATACAGAAAACAGAATTACAAAGTTGAGATAAGCGAATGCTTTGAGGATGACATAGTTGAGATCGATACGTTCAACGAACTTAAGGCAATAGACAAATCATATGATGTTTAGAGGTGCAAAATGGAAAGTGTAAAAAGAAACATACTTCTTAATCCCGGTCCTTCGACCACAACGGATACCGTAAAATACGCACAGATAGTGCCTGATATATGCCCCAGAGAAAAAGAATTTGCAGGTCTTATGAAAGGCTTAAGAGAAGACCTCGTAAAGATAGTTCACGGTGACTTAAATAAATACACATCGGTTCTTTTCTGCGGTTCGGGAACCATTAACATTGATGTCTGCATCAACAGCCTTCTTCCCGCTGACAAGAAAGTGCTTGTTGTAAATAACGGCGCATATTCGACAAGAGCGGTTGAGATCTGCGAAGGCTACGGACTTCCTTACATCAATCTTCAGTTCCCCGTTGATGAAACTCCTGATCTGAACAAAGTGGAAGAGACACTTAAAAACAATCCCGATATCGGATTAGTTCACACAACACATAACGAAACCGGAACGGGAATCCTTAATCCCATAAGAGAGATCGGAGCACTTGCTCATAAGTACGGCGCGATCTTTACGGTTGATACTACAAGTACCTATGCAATGCGTCCCATAGATATCGAAAAGGACAACATCGATTTCTGCATGGCCAGCGCACAGAAAGGACTTATGGCTTTTACAGGTCTTTCCTTCGTTGTCGGAAACAAAGAAATAATAGAGAGAAGCGCATCTTTCCCTAAAAGAAGTTATTACTGCAATCTATATCTTCAGTATGAGTATTTCGAGAAAACGGGCGAGATGCATTTTACCCCTCCCGTGCAGACAATATATGCAACAATTCAGGCATTAAAAGAATACTGGGCAGAGGGCGAAGAAGCAAAATGGGCAAGACATACGAGAGTGTTCAATGCGATCAACGCAGGTCTTGACGAACTCGGCTTCAGACAGGTAATCAAGCCTGAACTACGTGCGGGACTTGTATCCTCGGCTATATACCCCGACGATCCGAACTGGGATTTCGAGAAGGTTCATGACTACTGTTATGAAAGAGGATTTACGATTTATCCCGGTAAGATTTCAACGACGGGAACATTCAGACTCTGTGCACTCGGTGCAATTGATGAAGCAGATATTAAAGACTTCTTCAAAGTGTTCAAAGAAGCGCTTGTAAGTAACAACATTCAGGTACCTGTTGTATATAAGTAAGACATCAGATCGGGTATCGGATAACGATACGATATGACAAAAAAGAGGAGACAAAATGGCAGACGTTTATACATGTTTTTGCACGGATGTGATCCATGACGGACATCTTAATATCATAAAAGAAGCCGGAGCATACGGAAGAGTTATCGTTGGCTGTCTTTCCGACAAAGCTTTGATCCGTTACAACAAATTCCCGACGATCAGTCAGGAAGACAGAATGAAATTATACAGAAGCATTGACGGAGTCGATGAAGTTGTTATACAGAACGATATGCTTTACGACGATGTTATCGCACTCATTCATCCCGAGTTCATCGTTCACGGCGATAACTGGAAAGAAGGACCCGAGAAAGTCATCAGGGATCACGTTGAGAAACTTGTAAGCGAATACGGCGGAAAGCTCGTTGACATTCCTTATACATACAATGAAAAGGTTAAAAAGATCGATCTTCAGTTAAAAGAAAAACTCGGCATGCCCGAGTTTAGAAGAAAACGTCTTCGTCAGCTCATAGAAATGACTCCGATCGTTAAAACAATGGAGGCACATTCGGGATTAACGGGACTTATCGTTGAGAAAACAGTTGTTGAAAATAACGGCCGCCTCGATCAGTTTGATGCAATGTGGATCTCATCTCTTTGCGATTCCACAGCAAAAGGAAAACCGGATATCGAACTCGTTGATATGACAAGCCGTTTCAGAACGATCGACGATATCATGGAAGTTACGACAAAGCCTATCATCTTTGACGGCGATACGGGCGGACTTACAGAGCATTTTGTATACACGGTAAGAAGCCTTGAGAGAATGGGCGTATCGGCCGTGATCATCGAAGATAAAACAGGTCTTAAGAAGAACAGCCTTTTCGGTACCGAAGTAGAGCAGACACAGGCAAGCATCGCCGATTTCTCCGCGAAGATCGAAGCAGGCAAAAAGGCCCAGCTTACCGATGATTTTATGATCATTGCAAGAATCGAGAGCCTTATTCTCGAAAAGGGCATGGAAGATGCCTTAGAGCGTGCATTTGCTTTCGTTAAAGCGGGTGCCGACGGAATCATGATCCACTCAAGAAAGAAAGATCCTGCGGAGATCCTTGAATTCTGCGATAAGTTCAGAGAAGCAGACAAGACAACTCCCATCGTTGTGGTTCCGAGTTCTTTTAACACCGTTACGGAAGAAGAATTATCCAATCACGGCGTAAATATCGTGATCTATGCGAACCAGCTTACTCGTGCGGCATTCCCCGCAATGCAGAAGACCGCAGAGGATATTCTTAAGTATCACAGGGCAAAAGAAGTTGACGACAGACTTTTACC
>CACZOG010000186.1 GCA_902782715.1 uncultured Lachnospiraceae bacterium
AATCCTCATGGATTAACGGAGGAAGGACATGCATCAACTGTTTATGATCTTTACTTGATCCTTAACGAACTGAGTAAAAATGAAAAATTCCTTAAGATAAGTTCCCAGTCGGGATATGCCACTTCTTATACGAAAGCAGACGGAACGATCAAAACAATCGAGCTTAATGCCACAAATCAGTATATTAACGGAAGCAAGGAAATTCCTGCGGGTTATGTTATTCTCGGAGGCAAAACCGGAACGACCGAAGCAGCGGGTAAATGCCTTATCCTTTTATTTAAGGATTCCAACGAAAAAACCTATATTTCATGCATATTAAGGTCCGAAGATTACGATACTTTGTACGCAGATATGGACACTTTGATAAACTCTGCAAAATAATACTCAGATTATTTATTTACCTTGTTTTTTAGGTCAAAATAAACTATAATAAATACATGCTTTAAAACTATATATTTCCAATTGGAGGTGTGTTACGATGGTCAATTTAATAACAGGTAAGAACGGAAAGGGTAAATCCAAATTCCTTCTTGAAAAAGTTAATACTCAGGTAAAAGAAATACTCGGCAATATTGTTTATCTCGATACATCTACAAAGCACATGTACGAACTTAACAATAAGATCAGATTAATAAATGTTTCTGAATACAATTTGACGTCAGGAGATATGTTTATCGGATTCTTATTAGGAATCATTTCCGGCGATCATGATATACAGCAAATGTACTTCGATAATTTCCTTTCTTTATCACATACTTCAGTAGCCGATATTGAAGCAGTTATTAACCAATTGGAAGATTTAAGCAAGGAATTCGGTATTGATATATACGCTGCAATATCCACCACAGACGGTGATATTCCCGAATCATTGAAAGATAAAGTAATTGAAGCTCTTTAAAATATAAAATAAAGCCTCGGAACAAAACCGGGGCTTTTATAAAGGTTTTTTATGCAAAGCAGATTTGATTTTAACAATAACGAGAATTCCAGAAGAGGCGCATCGGGTTCAAAGAGGAAACCCGATGCTTCTTCACGTTCTAAAAATTCCGTTCATAAATCAAATAAAGAAGAAGAGAAATCTACAAAAAAGAAAAAAAGCAATACGCTTATTTTCCCCAGGAAGAACGATATTTCTTTTAAATTTCTCTTTTATACGGTTTTAGTATTAGTAGCCGTTTATATCGTATTCTGTGTTTACAAATTTGCGAATTCCAAGAATATTGCCACATATCAGGTTAAGGAAGGCGCTTTGAACGAGCAGAATACTTATACCGGTCTTATTTTGCGTGAGGAAAAAATCTATTACGCACAAAGTGACGGATATTACAATTTCTATTTAAAAGAAGGCGAAAAGGCTTCACATAACGATCTTGTTTATTCGATCGACGGAAGCGGTAAGATCAAAGAGATGATGACAAATCAGACCGAAGATGCTTCCTCTTTAAATCAGAGCGATCTGAATGAGATAAAAAGCGAAATAGTTAAATTCTCAAAGGAATATGATCCCGAGGATTTTGAAGATGTTTATGATTTTAAAGACGACCTTGACAGCATAAGCCTTAAAATGTCGAATTTGTATATTTTAAACAAGATCTCCTCAATGAGCGTAAACGGTACAAATGTAAACAAATATTACTGTGCCGACGGAGACATTAATGCAAAACCCGGTTATGTGGTATATTATTACGACGGCTATGAGGATCTTGCCCTTGAGGATATCAATTCCTCATACTTTGGAAAAGATATCGATTATGAGCGTAAGATGATCGCAAACAACGAGATCGTTGCCAAGGGTGATTTTGCTTATAAACTTGTTACTTCTAATACATGGCAGCTCGTATTTCCGATAGAAGAGGAGAAGGCCAAAGAATTCGACGGAAGAGACATGAAGGTCAAATTCTCGAAGAATCAGGAGGTTCTTAAAGGCAAAGTTAAGATAATCGATGCGATCTCTCCTTCAAAAAACACTTCTGTAGAGAAGATCTGCGTTGTATCTTTTAATACTTCCGTGGCAGATTATCTTAACAACAGATACATTGATTTTGAGATATTCACAAATGAGGATAACGGCTATAAGATCCCTAAGAGTTCCGTTGTTGAGAAAGAATTCCTTTTGATCCCGGATACTGTAGCATTTGATTTCAATGAAATAACGAATACCGTATGCGTTAAACTCGACAAGTATCTTGAAGACGGTTCCAAAACCTTTGTAACGACACAGTTAAACGTATATCGTATCGATTCGGGTGATTATTACGTTGACGGAAGCGTTGTGAAACTCGGAAACAATGTATATGCAGCAGATGAAGTTACAAATTATACGATAAACAGGACAGCAACGCTTTTAGGCGTTTATAAGATAAATCAGGGATATGCTGATTTTAAGAACATACGAAAACTTTACGAAAATGAAGAATATATAATCATAGATCCTCAGTATACAATGATAAAACCATATGATTATATAGCTTTGGATGCTTCAAAAGTTAAAGATAACGAGTATATTTATGAATAATCTCATATAACGTACCATTCGGACATTACGTTTATTAAGACTGCCGGAAGAAAAGACAATGAGTGAACTTATCAGAAATTATGAAGATGTAAAAAACAATATAGAAGATTCGGTTAATAAAAGTTCTGTCAGCAATAAAGATGTAACTTTGATCGCCGTAAGCAAAACAAAGCCGAACGAGATGATCGAAGAACTCTATGAATACGGAGTTCGCGATTTTGGCGAAAACTATGTTCAGGAACTCTGTTCTAAATACGAAGAACTTCCCAAGGACATAAGATGGCATATGATCGGTCATCTTCAGACCAATAAGATCAAATATATCATTGATAAAGTATATATGATCCATTCGGTTGATTCTCTTCATCTTGCCGAAGCTATTTCAAAGGAAGCAAAGAAGCGTAACATCACTGTAAAATGCCTTTTAGAGGTTAATGTCGGAATGGAAGAGACCAAATTCGGATTAACGGCAGAAAATCTCGAAGAAAACTATATCGAAATCTCAAAACTGGAGGGCATTGAGATCCTCGGTTTAATGACGAGTGCGCCATATGTAGAAAATCCGGAAGAAAATCGTCAATATTTTGTGCAATTACGCTCTTTAATGGTTGACCTTAAAGATAAAGGACTGTATAATAAAAATAAGTTCTTTTTGTCAATGGGCATGACCTGTGATTACACGGTTGCTGTTGAAGAAGGAGCCGACTTTGTAAGAGTAGGTACCGCAATTTTTGGTGCAAGAAATTATATTTAGGAGGAATTCACAGTGGTAAGCAGCGTAATGGATGTTTTTGATGATGAAAAAGAGGAAAGCGGCAGTAAGAAGAAAGCCGGTTTTTCATTTTTGAAGAAATCTGCCAAGAACGGTAATTCGAGTTCGAACAATTTTGAGATCTGCAATATTATTGCATCTTCATTCGATACCGATTCTTATGAGATTACAGATACATTATTAAACGGAAGAGCAGTGATCCTTGATCTTTCAGGCGTAAACAAAGCAGTAGGACAGAGACTCATCGACTTCACAGCAGGTTCTGTTTATGCAATTGACGGTTCAATGCAGAAGATCAGCGAATTCATCTTCCTTATCTGTCCTTCCGAAGTTGGCATCGTAGGTGATAAACGAGAGGAAGAAGACGACAGCAGCAGTGTATTATAATTAATAAGCTAGCGTTTATTTAAAAACTCTCCTTAGACAATAAGGGGAGTTTTTTAAAAATAGGATTATTGAAAGTGGTATATATGAAAACAGCGGAATATTTAAAGAATTTGGATGTAAACAAGATCAAAAACTCGGATCCTAAGGATTTTATCACATTAATGTCACATGCATTAAGACTCGGAGCTTTATATAAAGCCAAATTCTTTATGTGGCTTGAAAACAATAATTATGAAATGATTGCTCAGGATGAAGAAATACTCGAGCATTTCATAAAAGAACTGATTGCGGTGCATAAAAAGGCAGAAGAAGATGTAAATGAGAGTAACACTGATTTTATCGATAATATCTTTTATACGATATTTAAGGAAACAGGTAAATTCCAGGAAGCTGACTGTATCTCTTTAAGTCTCGTACTAATGTCTTTTATTTCTTTTAAGACCGATCTTATAACCAATGAGGAATATCTTGAGATAAGAGACCTGCTTGTTCCCTATAAAGTAATGATCTCCCAGTGCAAGATAAATCCCGATAAACTTTTTAAGATGTATAAGGATTCAGTTGCAGGTTTCGAAGGGAAC